>JALZUY010000153.1 GCA_023301395.1 Nonlabens sp. | reverse complement strand
TAACATTATGCTTATAGTAGTTAAAGAACGGACTAAAGAAATAGGGATAAGAAAAGCACTAGGTGCATTGCCTAGTGAAATCATTTTTATGATACTTCAAGAATCAATATTTATTACAAGTGTGTCTGGATTGGTAGGATTATTTTTAGGTGTAGGACTTCTTGAAATAGCGGCACCTTATATTCAACATGATTTTATTGATAACCCGACAGTAGACTTTGCAACATCAATAACCACAGTAACAATTTTAGTAGTTGCAGGAGCGCTAGCCGGATTTATACCAGCAAGAAGAGCGGCAAATATTAAACCTATTGAAGCACTAAGAGACGAATAATATGTTTAATAGAGATAGATGGAATGAAATACTGGAAGCGCTCAATGCAAATAGATTGAGAACGCTATTGACTGCTTTTGGAGTTTTTTGGGGAATCTTTATTTTAGTGGCACTTCTAGCATTAACTAATGGTTTAAGAACTGGAGTAACGCTCCAATTTGCAAATAGAGCTACAAACACGTTGTTTATCTGGGGACAAAGAACTTCTATTTCTTATAAAGGATTGAATAAAGGACGCAGACTTCAATTAAAATTGAATGATGTAGAAGTTCTTAAAGAAAAAATTCCAGGTCTTAAATATGTTTCTCCGCGGCTACAGTTAGGTGGTTATCGTGGTGCAAACAATGTAAGTCGTAATGAAAAAACAGGTGCATTTCAAGTAAGTGGTGATTACCCTGAATTTATCAACCAGCAATACATGGACATCTTAGAAGGAAGATGGATCAACTATTCTGATATTCAAAAAGAGATGAAGAATGCTGTGATAGGGAAAGATGTGGTTAAAGCGCTTTATGATATAGGAGAAGATCCCATAGGATCTTATATTAAACTGCAAGGTGTCAATTTTAAAGTTGTAGGAGTCTTTGATAATCCTAATACTAATGGGGATAGTGAAGAAGAGGCAAACACTATTTTTATACCGTTTACAACTTTTGGTAAGGCTTTTAATTCTGGTGATAGAGTGAATTGGATGATTTTAACAGCTCATGATAATGTTAGTATTACTACTTTAAAAGAACAAATACTAGCAGTTATTAGAGAGCAACATAAGGTTCATCCTGATGATCTAAGGGCTGTAGGTAATAACGACCTTGCAGAGGAGTTTGCAAAATATAATGGCCTTTTTGATATTCTAGCATTTGTAGGATACTTTGTAGGCGCGCTTGTACTGCTCTCTGGTGGGATAGGTATCAGTAACATTATGTTAATTGTTGTGAAAGAGCGTACTAATGAGATAGGTGTGCGACGAGCACTAGGAGCTACACCGTGGAATATCAAAGCACAAATATTACAAGAGTCTATAGTATTAACATTAATCTCGGGCCTTGCTGGAATCGCATTTGCAGCAGGACTTATATGGTTGATCAATTATGTGCTGGATCAAAGTGGTCCAGTGTCAAGCTTTGCAAATCCTACGGTAAATATATTTGTAGTAATAGTTGCCTTAATTGTACTTGCCATCGCAGGATTACTCGCTGGATTTATACCAGCATCTCGCGCAACTACCATGAAACCAGTAGACGCACTAAGAACAGAATAAGAACTAAGTAACCATAACTATAATGAAACGTACAGGAACTGTCATTACTCTAATTATAATATTGCTTCTAGCAGCAATAGGGATTTATTACATCTGGCAAAAAGATCAAGAAGATCCTATAAGCTATACCACAGAGCAAGCGAGCCAGCAAACCATCATAAAAGAAACGGTTGCAACTGGTAGCATTGTCCCTAAGGAAGAGGTTAATATCAAGCCTAATATATCTGGTGTTATTGATAAAATACATGTAGAAGCAGGAGATTTTATAAAAGCAGGAGATTTAATTGCAGAGCTTAAAGTAGTGCCTAATGTATCCTCTTTGACAAATGCAAAGAATAACATAGCTGGTGCAAGAACATCTGTAGAAACAGCAAAACTAGCTCGTGATAATCAAAAATCTCTTTACGATAGACAAAAGGCCCTTTTTGATAAAGGAGTTATCGCTGCAAACGAGTTTGACCTTGCGCAAAACGCTTATAATAATGCACAACAGCGTTACAAGCAAGAGCAAGTAAACCTTACTAGCGCTCAACAAAATTATGACATCATAAGAACTGGAACTACTGCTGGATTGGGGAATTATGCACAAACATCAGTGAGAGCAACAGTTTCTGGAATGGTGCTAGATGTTCCTGTAAAAGAAGGAAATCAAGTAATTGAGGCAAACAACTTTAATGAAGGTACATCAATCGCTACTATTGCTGATGTTACTAAGATGATCTTTGAAGGTAAAGTAGACGAGAGTGAAGTAGGTAAAATTAAAGAAGGCTTACAACTACATATTACAGTAGGCGCATTTGATAATAAGAAGTTTGATGCTGTACTGGATTATGTTGCGCCTAAGGGAATTGCAGAGGATGGAGCAATCCAGTTTGCCATTAAGGGAACTTTAAAAGCATCACAAGACTCTACTTTTATAAGAGCAGGATTAAGCGCAAATGCAAGTATAATCTTAGATAGAAGAGATGATGTTTTAAGTATTAAAGAAGCACTAGTACAGTACGATGGTAAAACTCAGAAACCGTTTGTAGAAATCTCAGTAGGTGATCAAGAATTTGAACGTCGTGATGTTGAGTTAGGATTGAGTGATGGAATACATGTTGAGGTGCTTTCAGGAGTTACTAAGGAGGATGATATCAAGGTCTGGAATGCTTTAAAAGCGCCTACTGGCCGTGGTTGATACATAGATTAAACTTTTTTGTAACATTTCAATAGAAATACATACTTATCATACAGGAAATTATGAGCATGAAAAAAATTATCATTTGTAGTATTGCCGTTTTGAGTATCGCTTTTGCAAAAGCGCAACAAACAAAATCATGGACTCTTCAAGAGTGTGTGAGCTATGCAATAGAAAACAACATCAACATAAAACAGGCAGATTTAAATATCGAGCAGGCGCAACTAGATAAAAAAGACGCATTAGGTGCCTATTTACCTAGTTTAAACGCAAGTGCGAGCAATTCATGGAATACAGGTTTAACTCAAAATATAGTAACGGGATTACTAGAAACACAAATAACTCGTAACTCTTCTTATGGGTTTAATTCTGGTGTGACACTTTTTAATGGTATGCGTAATATTTATCGTTTCCAACGTGCCAAAATGAATATCCTAGCCACTCAATATAATTCAGAGCAGCTAGAGGATAATATTCTATTGAATGTTGCAAATAGTTACTTAAATGTTCTTTTCAATAAAGAGAATTTAAAACAACTAGAAACACAACATGACGTTACTAGAAAACAACTAGAACAAACACAAGTCCTTGTTGATGCTGGTTCATTACCACGAGGAGATGTGCTAGAAGTTCAAGCGACCTTTGCAAACGAAGAACAACAAATTCTTGCGGCACAGAATAACGTTGTTATTTCCCGCATTACACTAGCACAAATTTTAAATTTAGAAGATTTTAAAAGCTTTGATGTTGCAGATCCAGACTTAAGCGATCCTACAGCACTTATACTTGATCAAGGTGCAGATGGTATTTATGCCGCTGCAACAGAGAATAGATACGAGATCAAAATTGCTGAGCAAAATACAGCAATCGCAAAGCAAGATTTAAAAATTGCAAAAGGAGCACGGTTACCATCATTAAATGCTTTTTTTAATTATAATACTCGTGAAAGCGATCGTTTCAAAACGCCATTCTTTGATCAGTTATCGTTTAACGATGGTATCTCTTATGGATTGAGTTTAAATCTTCCTATTTTCAATGGTTGGTCTGTTTCAAATAATGTGAAACGTAGCAAGTTAAATGTAGAGAATAATCTGCTTCAAGAGACACAGGCTAAACTGGATTTAAAGCAAAACATCTATCAGGCTTATAATGATGCTCAAGGTTCTCGATTGACTTTTGATAGTGCTCAAAAAGCACTTAGTGCAAGAGAACTAGCTTATGAATATGCACAAGAACGTTATAATGTTGGGTTAATGAACGCTTTTGATTTTAATCAATCTCAAGCACAATTGACAAATGCACAAAGTAATTTATTACGTAGTAAATATGATTACATATTTAAACTTAAAGTTCTTGAGCTCTTTACTGGTATTGCACCAGAAGATTTAAAATTCTAATTTTATGAAAAAAGCATTAATTATAATATTAATCCTATTAGGAATTGCTGTTATTGGGTATTTTGGACTCAAGGCTGTTGGTGTAGTAGGTGGTAAGGAAAAAGGGAAGCGAGTTGAGGTAATGACCGTTGAAAAGGTGGACGTTACTGAAACAGTAAGTGCAACTGGTAAGATTAAACCCGAGCTAGAGGTAAGTATCTCTCCTGAGGTTCCTGGTGAAATTATTGAACTGCCTATACGTGAAGGACAAGCTGTTAAGAAAGGTGATCTTCTTGCTCGTATTAATCCAGATTTATTACAATCAAGTGTAAGCCGTTCTCGTGCTGGTCTCGCAAATGCAAAGGCTGGTTTTGAACAGGCAAAAGCATCTCTAGTTGAGGCAAAAGCTAATTATGGTCGTAGTTCTAAACTTTTTGAAAAAGGAGTAATCTCAAGATCAGATTTTGATGCAGCTATCGCCGCATTTGATCGTGCAAAGGCTCAAGAACGTTCAGCATACTTTACGGTACAAAGCGCTGGAGCAACTGTTAATGAAGCGTCAGATAATCTAGGTCGCACAAGCATTTTTGCACCTATGACAGGAACAATCTCTTTACTAGCTGTTGAACTAGGAGAAAGAGTAGTAGGTACACAACAAATGGCTGGTACTGAGTTATTGCGTGTAGCTGACCTTTCTCAAATGGAAGTGGAAGTAGATGTTAACGAAAACGACATCGTTAAAATCGCGGTCGGCGATAAAGCACTTGTTGAAGTAGATGCTTATTTAAAAAAGAAATTTCAAGGACAAGTTACTGAAATTGCAAACACAGCAAGTGGTCAGTTAACTGCTGACCAGGTGACTAATTTTAAAGTAAAAGTACGTATCCTTCCATCATCTTATACAGATCTTACAGAAGGCAAACCAGATAATTATAGCCCTTTCAAACCAGGAATGACGGCAACAGTGGATATCATCACTAGAGAAAAGAAAGATGCTATTGCGGTACCTATCAGCTCTATTGTAATTAAAAACGATACTACCGAAAAGAAAAAACGTGGAGATATTGAGTTAGATGCTGAGAAGTTTGAATGTGTTTATGTCAAGTCTGGTGAAAAAGCTGAGTTGCGTGTAGTGACTACTGGAATTCAAGACGATAAAAATATTGTAATTCTTACAGGTCTTAAAGAAGGTGAAGAAATTATTACTGGACCTTACCGTACCGTAACTAAAGAGTTGAAAACAGGCGACCTTATCAATACTAAAAAAGAAAAGGAAGGCTTAACAGAAAAAGAAGAAGAGTAACATGGCGTTAATCCTGTGTGTAGAGACTTCTTCTACAAACTGTTCTGTAGCTCTTGCTAGCGATACTGCGAGTGCTATTGATAATTCTTATGGAGTGCTTCACTGTATAGATCTTCTTGAAGATAACAGTGATAGTTACTCACATGGCGAGCGTTTACATGTTTTTATTGATCAAATTTTAAAGCGTAATAACTATACGGTTCAAGATTTAGACGCGATTGCTGTAAGTGAAGGGCCAGGATCTTATACCGGTTTACGTATAGGTGTTGCGAGTGTAAAAGGCATGTGTTATGCGCTTGACATTCAAATGATTGCGGTGAATACTTTAGAATCCTTAGCTGTTCAAAATACAGCTAATTCCGACTATACAGTTGCTATGCTAGATGCTAGACGCATGGAAGTATATGCTGCTGTTTATAAAGGAACAGAACTTGTAGAGAAACCAGCAGCCGTTATTTTTGATGATGATACTTTTGTACGCTTTCGCGAAAGCGTGAAAACGACATTCATAGGAACTGGAGTAGAGAAATTTGAGAATCTAGTGAAAGACGCAGCCCATAACTACGTGACTTCAAATCCAACTGCGGTAACCATGTGCGATATTGCTATTTTAAAGCACAAAAAAAACGACACCGTAGATGTCGCTTATTTTGAACCTTTTTACCTTAAAGAATTTAAGGCTGGGTAATTACTTTACCTCAAAAGTGATCTTTACATTCACTCTGTATTCTGTCACTTTACCATCTTTTACAGCAGCGCTTTGTTCATTTACATAAACAGAACGTATGTTTTTGACGCTTTTTGATGCGTGCTCAACTGCTTTATTAGTCGCTTCTTCCCAGCTATTATCACTGTTTGCTAGTACTTCGATTACTTTTAAAATTGCCATAATATTATCTTTAATAATTAATTTAAGATCAAAAGATAGGTAATTATTTCAATTCTGTTTTAAATTTAATAACAATAAATAAGAATTGGTTTAATAGCGATTTTTAAAGATGAAGAGTGATTTTACCCATTAATTGCCATAACACGATCTACTTTACCTGGTAGCATATCACGTAACATAGTTTCTATACCACTTTTCAAGGTCATGGTAGAAGATGGACAGCCGCTACAAGCACCTTGTAAAATCACTTTTACTTCTTTAGTTTCTTCATTATAACTGTCAAAAACAATGTTTCCACCATCGCTAGCTACAGCTGGTTTGATGTACTCGTCTAGAATTTCCACTACCTTTTTTGAAACATCATCTAGATTTTCAAACTTGGGTAATTCTATAGTTTCTCCGTCTTTTTTAACGGTCCCTACATCATGTTTTGAGGCACCTATTTCTGCACCATTTTCAATCGCTTCTTTAATAAAAGAACGGATCTCAAAGGTAACTTCATCCCAAGAGGCTATATCATGTTTCTGGATAGAAACATAATTCTCGTCTGCATAGATTTCTTTTACAAACGGGAAGTTATACAGCTGTCTTGACAGTGTATTTTCCTCAGTATCTGCTATGCTTTTAAATTCAGTACTGTTTACAACCAGCTTTTTGTTTGCCACAAATTTCATTACTGATGGGTTAGGAGTCGCCTCAGCATATACAGTAACGGGAACTTTCTTTTGTGTACTCGCTACATTTAATAATGGAGTGTCTCCATTTAAGTAGTTTTCTACTTGTTCTTTTACCTCTTCTTGAACATCGCTCCACTCTATAATATCAAAACGCTCAATAGCTATAAAATTTTGAGTGATGTAAACGGTTTTTACAAATGGTAAGTAGAACAATTGCTGTGCAAGTGGTGATGACTTTGCCTCATCAATGTTCTTGAATTCATAGCTTTCGTTTTTTACTAGAAAATGATTACTCTCAAACTTAATGATAGCTTCATTTGTAGTAGGTGTAATGGTTATAATATGTGGATTCATGATGACTCAATTATGGGCTACAAAGATACGATGCGATTTATAGATAGTAAGTTAAACAGGCTATAGATTCTATTGATAGTGTTATGATTTGCACGTAAAGTTCTTCTTAAAGCCATATATTTACTTCTCATTAAGCAAAGATGAAATGAAAAAAATAACTTTATTGCTGCTATTGATAGGTGTTGTCCATCAATTGCAAGCCCAGATATTAGTAGATAATACCACATATACAAATACAGAATTAGTAGAAGATATACTTGTAAACAGCACCTGTGCTGGTGTAAGAAATATATTGTGGAGTACTGGTGGCGCTGCAAACCAAAATGGTATTGCGTTTTTTGAGCATAATTTTTCAGGATTCCCTATTAGAAATGGAGTGATCTTATCTACTGGAAATGCAATGAATGCTGCTGGTCCAAATGATGATGAGTCTTCTAGTGATAATATAGGTACACCAAGTGATGCAGATCTAGAGGCCGCAATGTTAGCGGCAGGTTCTCCTGTTGTCTCTCAAGACGTAACATGGCTCTCTTTTGATTTTGTTCCTCAGGCCTCTTTTTTATCGTTTGAATTCTTGTTTGCAAGTGAGGAATATAATGGAACCTTTGAATGTTCCTTTTCTGATGCTTTTGCTTTTATACTTACAGATTCTGTGACTGGAACAGTGACTAATCTTGCCATAGTACCTGGGACAACAAGTCCAATACAGGTGACTACCGTGCGCGATCCACCAGCATCTGCAGGATGTAATGCTGTAAACCCTACCTTCTTTGGTCAATATAATTTGTTGAATAATACCTTTGGTGGAGTTCCAAGTGTAGGTTCACCAGC
>JALZUY010000152.1 GCA_023301395.1 Nonlabens sp. | reverse complement strand
GACGCTCTTCCGATCTGGATTTGATCTTACAGTACATGGCGATCAGTTTACGGTTGGAGGAAGCTCAGTCGCTATCGAAGTAGGTGCAGTAAGTGTAGATCATCTTGAGGTGATGAGTGAAGCAGATTATAAAGCGCTTGCTGGAACAAAAACAATTGCTACCGCTTTACCTAGTTGCTCCTTTTTCCTAGGATTAGACAATGCGCCAGTAAATGAAATGATTGATAAGAATATAGCTATTGCACTTGCAACTGATTATAATCCAGGTAGCACGCCGTCTGGTAATATGAACTTTGTATTCTCACTAGCTTGTATTAAAATGAAAATGACACCACAACGTGCCTTTAATGCCATGACTGTTAATGCTGCGCATGCGATGGGATTGCAAGATGAAGTAGGTAGTATTACTAAAGGTAAAAGGGCAAATCTTTTATTTTTTAAAAACATAGATTCTATAGCTGCTATTCCATATCATTTTGGTCAATCTGTGATTGATAAGGTTATGGTTAATGGACATTATATAGATAATTAATGAACTTAAATCAAATCACAATTCCATCGTTAGATCTAAATAAGTCAATTCCATTTTATGAAAAACTGGGATTGAAATTAATTGTAGAAGCATTACCAAATTATGCGAGATTTGAATGTCCTGATGGAAACTCCACCTTCTCAATTCATCAAACTGAAAAACTTCCTCAAGGAGATGGAATTTATGTTTATTTTGAATGTGAAGATTTAGATGATAAGGTCTCTAATCTCATTTCAAAAGGGATTCAATTTGATCAATTACCTAAGAATGAACGATGGTTGTGGCGAGAAGCTAGATTAAAAGATCTGGATGGAAATCAAATTATTCTCTTTTATGGAGGAGATAATAGATTAAATCCGCCATGGCATATAGATATTAAAAATAAATAATCATGAACCATTTTAGATTCTTAACGAAGGAACAAATTAAGGCCTATTCTGGGCAACGTTTCTCTATGAATGATATTACGGGAACTAGAGTAGAAGATACATCTGTAACCTTTGCTCATGCGGTTCAAAGTTGTTCTAGCATGGAAGAACTTACAAATTGTAATGTAGATTATGTTCTTGTAGGAATTCCAGAAGATATAGGAGTACGAGCAAATTTTGGAAGACCTGGAGCAGCTCAAGCTTGGGAATCTTTTTTAGGTGCTTTTCTTAATTTACAGCATCATGAGAATAATGATGCAAGTCGTTTTTGTGTACTAGGAAATGTGGTAGTAGATGATTTAATGGATAATTGCAATTCTCTAAAAGCATCTAATCATGATGATCGATTAAGATTGAGTAGTGCTGTAGAGGAAATAGATGAGCGTGTTACACAAGTGATTCAACAAATAAAAGAAACAGGTAAATTGCCTATCGTTATAGGTGGTGGGCACAATAATTGCTATCCTTTATTAAAGGCATTTAATGGTGTAGACGCTATTAATATAGATGCACATACAGATTTGAGAACGGCAAGCGGTAGGCATAGCGGCAACGGGTTTTCTCATGCACTAGAACAAGGTTATTTACGCAATTACTTCATGATAGGATTACAGGAGAGCTACTTGAGTCAGTCTATGATAGAACTATTACGCGACGACTTAAGATTAGCTTACACACCATATCAGTTTGATTATACTAATATTATTGAAGAAGTTCAACTTGCTGCAAACCATATTGATTCAACAAATTACGGCCTAGAAATAGACATGGATGTAGTAGCAAATTTTCCGTCTAGTGCTCAATCTCCTGTAGGTTTTACTATGGAACGCTTGCGTAAAACGGTTAAAGAAATTCTAGGAGTAAATAAAGAGATGCCTAAGTACATTCATATTTGTGAGGCGGCACCAGTTTATGGATATGCCAATCAAGTAGGGAAAGCACTTGCAAATTTAGTGAATGATTTGCCTTAGTATTAAATCGTTCTTAATTGGTTGTATAAAGTTATCGTTTTCGCGAAATTTGAACTCAAATAAAATCACCATGAAAAATCTTATTCTATCCTTAAGTTTTATTGCTTTTTTAGTAAGCTGTAAAAATGAAAATTCTAAAAACGAAGTTTCATCAGATACAATAACGGTCGTTGAAGGTAGCTATGAGCCACAAATAGAAATCATGCCTATTTCTCATGCGACATTTGTAATGATATGGGATGAGAAAGTGTTCTACATTGATCCAGTTGGTGGAGCACAAGTGTTTGAAGGTATGCCTCAAGAAGATGTTATTCTAGTAACTGATATTCATGGAGATCACATGAGTGCCGAAACCTTGCTAGCTATTAAAAATGATGGAACTATTCTAATAGTACCCGAAGCCGTAAATAATAAGATTAAAGAAACAGTTGATACTGCTGAGGTGATTCATAACGATCAATCGACAAGTTTTGATGGATTTAAAGTAACTGCTATACCTATGTATAACTTGACAGAGGAACGATTAAAGTTCCATGAGAAAGGAAGAGGTAATGGATATGTTATTGAGAAAAATGATTATAAGGTTTATATATCTGGAGATACAGAAGATATTCCTGAGATGAGAGCTTTAGAAGGAATCGATAAGGCCTTTGTTTGTATGAATTTACCATACACTATGACTGTAGAAAATGCTGCCGATGCTGTTTTAGAATTTGCGCCTGCCGAAGTTTATCCTTATCACTACCGTGGTACTGAAGGATATTTAGATGTAGACAATTTCAAGAAAATCATCAACGCTGCCGATACTTCAATTAAAGTGACACAACTAGATTGGTATCCTGAGGTTAGTGAATAATATTCTATAATATACAAGTAAAAAAAGCGACCGATGAGGTTGCTTTTTTTATATTTATTTACTTATTTTGACTGTGATACTTTAGTTATGAGTTTGAAATAATATTGAAACCTTATGGATTTAAATTTGCCTCATAAGTCAAGTAGATGTTTTGATTCTGTAAAGGGAATAATATATCATCTTAAGGGGAATATGAAACTGTAACAAAGCTATAAGAGCACTTACTTTTGTCCCATCATTAACGTACTAACTCAATTATTATGAAAACTATAGTATCATTATTATTAATTCTAAGCATCAACCTTTCAGTGAACGCTGCAAGTCAAAATGACTTTTATACAACCGCACATTCATTTTTTAAATCTCATGTTAAAAATGGATTAGTAGATTATGATGCTATTGCAAATAATCCAGATCAACTTAATACATTACTTGATATGATATCATCATATGAAGCAGATTCTTCTAATAAGAACGATTATCAAGCATTTTATATCAACGCTTATAATTTATATGTAATTAAAGGAATTGTTGATGACAACTTATCATCTCCATTAGATAAAAAGGGATTCTTTGATGCTATAAAAAGAAAAGTAGCTGGTGAGTCACTTACCTTAAATGATATAGAACACAAAAAACTTAGAGCTCAATTTAAAGATGCACGATTTCACTTTGTACTAGTATGTGGTGCCTTGGGTTGTCCACCATTAATAAATCAAGCATATAAGCCTGGAACTCTTGATCAACAGCTGGAAAAGCAAACATCTATAGCCATAAATAATGATCAATTTATTAAAGTTAAAAAGAATAAAGTAGCCGCTTCCCAGATATTTGAATGGTATAGTGAAGATTTTACTAGAAATGGTTCTACAATATTAAAATATATCGCAAAATATAGAAAGCAACCATTACCAGAAAAAGCAAAACTTTCATTTTACACTTATAACTGGAAAGTTAACAAACAATAATAATAATAATAACTGATTAATCAGTAAAAACCAACACCATGAAATCAATCAAAACTATATTAATCCTTTTAGTAATAGCAGTAGGATCTATATCAACTGCACAGGATAACGAGGAACCTAAAGGCTCAGTAATTCAGACCTTAACACCTTCAAAATTAATTGGAAAAGGTCAACTTGATGTAAAATGGTTTAATAATCTTTA
>JALZUY010000151.1 GCA_023301395.1 Nonlabens sp. | reverse complement strand
AAGTACCAAATCCATCATTGTCCAGCCAGTTGTATCCACCACCTACTCCTACAAAAGGGTCAATTATTCCATCTTTTTTAATCAGGTTACGGAAGTTATATTGTAGTCCTGCATCTATTCCGTAATAGGAAAGATTATCAATAGTGTTTTCTCCTATGGTGTCAATGTCATTTACCGAAAAAGCACCAGTTGCGACAATTCCATCACCTACATAATATCCTGCTTGTACACGACTCGGTACAGGTAAGATGTTATAGTGATCTGTATTGAAGAAGTCTTCAAAATAGTCGCCTAATCCATTATCAGACTCACCTACTGGATAAAGATCGATTGCATTTACTCCTATAGAGAATGCCCATCGGTTACCTTCGTCTTGTGCGTTAGCTGTTGATGCTCCTATTAGAACAGCACATGCTACTAAAATTTTAAATATGTTTTTCATGTTGGGGTTTTTTATTAATCAACGCAACAAAATTAAGCGGTTCTGACACTCTCACAAGTGTTTACCTAATAATTTTTTTAAAAATGATGAATTTTTGTTAAATTCCGTCGTTTATTTTATAATACTTAGTTCCTTTCCTACTTTTCTAAATGCGTTAATAGCTTTATCTAAATGTTCTTTGCTATGAGCAGCACTCAGTTGTACTCTTATTCTCGCCTTGTCTTTAGGGACCACAGGATAAAAGAAACCAATAACATAAATTCCTTCTTTTAAAAGGGCATCGGCCATTTTTTGAGATAGTTTTGCATCGTATAGCATGACTGGAACTATAGCACTTTCTCCATCGATGAAATCAAACCCTAGTTCTTTCATTCCCTTTTTAAAGTAAGCAGTATTTGCTTGCACTTTATCGATAAGGTCGGTACTTGAGTCGATTAATTCTAAAGCTTTTAAAGAGGCACCTACTATAGAAGGAGCAAGTGAGTTACTAAATAGATATGGCCTAGAACGTTGTCTTAAGATCTCTATAATTTCTTTCTTAGCAACTGTATAACCACCCATTGCTCCACCTAGAGCCTTACCAAGTGTTCCAGTAATAATATCAATTCTACCTAAAACACCTTTTGCTTCTAGGGAACCACGACCAGTATCTCCTAAGAATCCTGCGGCATGGCATTCATCTACCATAACGAGAGCATCATACTTATCTGCTAGGTCACAAATTTTATCTAACGGTGCGAGAATTCCATCCATCGAGAAAACACCATCAGTAACGATAACTTTAAATCGAGCACCGTTCTCATTTGCTTGAATCAATTGTTTTTCAAGGTCAGCCATGTCAGCACTGGCATACCTGTAACGAGCAGCTTTACATAAACGTACACCATCAATAATTGAAGCGTGGTTTAATGAATCAGAAATAATAGCATCTTCTTTTCCTAATAATGGCTCAAAAACTCCACCATTTGCGTCAAAACAGGCAGCATATAATATGGTGTCTTCACAGCCATAGAATTCAGCTAGTTTTTGTTCTAGCTCTTTATGAATGTCCTGAGTTCCACAAATGAATCTTACAGAGCTCATTCCAAATCCGTGAGTGTCTAATGTGTCTTTTGCTGCTTGAACAACCTCAGGATGTGATGATAATCCTAGATAATTGTTTGCACAAAAATTAAGAACCTCACTACCATCATCTAGAGTAATTACTGCATCTTGTGGAGATGTGATAATGCGTTCTTTTTTAAATAATCCTTGATCTTTAATGTCTTCAATTTCTTTTTGAAGATATTCTTTCATACTACTGTACATAGAAGTGTGTTTTTATAGGTTCAAAGGTAGTAAACTCTACCTGGTTTAATTCCATACAAGCTCTTCTAGCTTGTCCGTATATATTAATATTTTTTGCTTGATTTTATAATCCATTTCTTGAAGTAATGCGGCATAGTAATCGAGTTGATCTCTATGTTTTTCTTCTACCGCACCAGTTTTATAATCAATAATAGTAACCATGTCGTTATCAATAATTAAACGATCAGGAATAAATTTATCACCTGTAGGTGTTAAAATTCCACGCTCATTAAGTATCGTTAAATGAGGTAAAAAGTACTTTTCAAAATAAGATGGACTTACTAGTTGTTGCAGTGTGTTTATAAGTTCTTGTCTTGTCTTGTTTTCAATATAATTATCGCGAGCTATTTTATCAATCACTTGAGGTAAATCCTCAACTGAATTTATGAGTGACATATAATCATGTAGTAAGTTCCCTTTATTAATAGCTTCTTGAACACCACTTGCCCATAACGCTCCACGTCTTGTAGAGAAATCAGCTCTGGAACTTGAAGAGTTTGATTTATAATCCCCTAACTCTTGAGTCACTATGGATATTTCCTTTTCTGATTTTCTAATAGCCTCACCTATTTGGTAACTTAGAGCTTGATCTTTTTCTATTACGTTTAAACCTTGAAGGATTACATATCGTTTTATGAACTGACTGTAAGTTAAAGAATCAGAATTTTGATTCTTAGATTCTGGAGTGTCGAGTCCGCATATGTATAATTGTTCAGCAGTTCTTGTAAATGCCACATAGAGACCATTAATTTGATCCATTTGTGTTTTATGAGAATGTGTTTGGTAAACACTAGCAGGTGCGTCTGGATAAAATTTTGCTTCACTAGGAAGCGACATATATAGGTGTTCAAACCCTTCATAAGCAACTGGATTTACTGTTACCCAATCTGTAGGATGAATGGAGAAGTTAAGTTTTGTATCGCAATAAGGAACAATAACAACAGGGAATTCTAGTCCTTTGGACTTATGAATGGTCATAATTT
>JALZUY010000150.1 GCA_023301395.1 Nonlabens sp. | reverse complement strand
TTTTTTGAAAGAGCTAAAACCGTTCTCAACTCAGTTTACATTGAGCTTGTCGAGATGCTCGAACTGAAATTCTATCGTTTTAAAAGCTCCTCGTCTTAGAAATGACGAGGACAGATGATCCTTCGCTTGTCGAAGGAGTATCAGGAGTGGTTGAATACACTAATATTTTGTAGAAGCACTAATTGCTTATTCTCTTTTCACTTCGTGAAAATTTGATTGTTGATTGCCTATTTTTTATCTGCGATTTGAGATTCAAAGAAAATGTAGAAATTCTAAACTGTTCTCGACTGCGCTCGTACTGACATTAAAGAAAGAAACAAAGCTCAAGAGGTAAGAAAAAATCAAAAATATTTACTCAATATTCAATCACGACTGTGGATTTAAAGACTGAATACTGCGACTGTAAAATGATACTGATACTGTAAACCAGTGGTAAAAACTACAATTCTATTCATTTCAACGAGTGGCTTATAGAATAGCGTGTCCTTAATAGGCATTCTCACGAGATAACTTTATATTTACAGCTTATTCTAATCAAGTATATGCGTACCGTTTTTGGTTTATTAATAGTTGTGTTGTTATTGACGATAAGTTCTTGTGTTCCCACACGCAAAATCACTTATTTACAAGAGTCCGAATCCATTAAAAACGATTCTTTAATCACGATTCAAAAGGTGCAACCACCATATCGATTACAAATCAACGATATATTGAGTATACAAATTAAGGCGCCTTATGATCCAAGCCTTGTTTCATTGTTTAACGTAAGTGGAGAAAATGGTCAAGGTGGACAGCTTGGTGGTGGCTTATATTTTAGTGGTTATACGGTGGATCAACACGGTGATATTAGAGTTCCACAATTGAATAAAATAAAAGCCCTTGGACTCACTTTAGAAGAATTACGAGAGCTGATTGAAAAACGATTATTGACAGAATATTTTAAGGAAAATGCAGACTTGTTTGTAACTGTTAAATTAGGTGGATTGCGTTATGTGATGGCCGGTGAAGTAGGAGGGAAAGGTGAGCAAGTCATCTTTAGAGATCAGGTGACTATAGTAGAGGCCATTGCAAATAGTGGTGGAGTGCCTATCACAGGTGATTTGACAAACGTAAGGATTGTAAGACAATATCCAGATGGTGTGAAAGTGCATCACTTAGATTTAACTCAGCTCGATGTTATTTATTCACCTTATTACTATATACAGCCTAACGATATGATTGTAGTGGATCCATTGCCTCAAAAATCTTTGGGTACTGGTACGACTGGTTTGGCCTCATTTACTACTATTATTTCTGTGTTTACTACATTGGTAACTACGGTATTATTCTTTACACGATTGTAAGATGGAAGAAGAAAAAGAAATTAATTCCTTATCGGGAATATTTGACATCAGGCAGTTTTTTACAAAACTGATCAAGTTATGGTGGCTTTTTATTTTATGTCTAGGAATAGGATTAGGATATGCTCATTATAAAAACCAGTTCATACAAACAATTTATGGTGCTAATTCTCTAATTAGTATCAAGGATAATTCAAACCCATTATTTACAAGTAATCAGAGCCTCACCTTTAATTGGGGTGGAACTACAGATAAGGTAACTACTGCGATTGTTCAATTTAAATCTCGTTCTCATGCAGAGCAAGTGGTGGATGATTTACAGTATTACATTAATTACATTAAAGAAGGTGATTACTTTAGTACCGATGCATATAAACAAACACCATTTTTTATATATGCAGACTCTAGTGCAGCGCAATTGTATGGTAAAAACTTGCGTATTAAAGTGCTTAACCAAGAGCAATTTGAGCTCTCGACTAACTTTCCTAGTTCTACGGCTGGTGGATTTCACTATGGAGATAAAAAATCCCAAAGCGTAGATGTGCCGCAAGGTGACTGGAAACAGAATTTCAAATTTGGTGAGCCTATTGATTTGCCTTTTTTGAAAGTAGTCATTGACAAACGAGAAAAGACTGTTAAAACTGGAGAATGGTTATTTAATTTTGGCAGCTATTGGGGAACGGTAAATAAATATAAAGCCATTGCGATTAGACAGCAGCCTACAGGATCTTCTATTCTTTTGCTAAGTTTAACTGGTGGTAATAAGCAGCGATTAATTGATTATATAAATACCAGTTCTGTAATATTAGAGCGTGGTGAGTTAGAGCGCAAGAATAAGTTTGCCGTAAGTACTATTAAGTACATTGATAGCTCACTGGTAGTACAAGTAGCAGCGCTTAAAAAATCAGAACAAGATCTTGAGGATTTTAGGGATAAATCTCAAATGCTAGATGCAACCGTTCAAAACACAGATTTTAATCAAAAACTAACAGAGTTTGAAATTCAAAAACGTGGAATTCAAAACAAGTTGAATTATTATGATAATTTAAAAAACTATTTAAAGACTAGGACTGATTATTCTGTTATACAAGCACCATCAGTAGTAGGTATTGATGAAGGTAGTATTTCTGGCGCTGTAGTAAGATTAATTGGTTTGTCCGAAGAACGTAAGAAACGAGAATTTGCTATGAGAGCTGATGCTCCAGTTTTTCAACAAATAGATCGTGATATTAACGCAGTCAAAGATGTGATTTTTGAAAATATTAAAAGTTCAAAATTCCTTCTTAATAAAGAGTTGAATACTTTATATGGGCAAATTAATAAGATCGAATCTCAAATTAAAAAACTGCCTAAAGAGCAACAAGAGTTCTTGAAAATTCAACGTCAATTTGATGTCAATCAAAACACCTACAACCTTTTTATGGCTAAAAAAGCTGAGGCAGAACTAGTGAAAGCAGCAAACGTCTCTGATGTCTATGTTATTGATGAAGCAAAAGATACTGGTGGTAGCGGTACTCGACGTGATTCTAATATTAATTATTTAATGGCATTGCTTATAGGTATTTCTATTCCTATAAGTGTTGCTTTTATATTGACTATTCTCGATTTTTATATTCATTCTCCTAAAGATATTGAAAGATTATCTAAAATCCCATTAATAGGTGTAGTAGGTAAAATGGATCATCCTACAAACCTTATTGTGAAGGATAAGCCTAAATCTACCATAGCCGAATCTTTTAGAGGGATACGTTCTAGTTTGCATTTTATTTATGATCAAGAGTCCTTGCACGGTTCGCGTACTATTATGGTTACTAGTAGTGTAAGTGGAGAAGGGAAAACCTTTACCAGTATCAACCTCGCAACTGTGTTTGCATTGAGTGGTAAACGTACGTTATTGGTAGGAATGGATTTGAGGAAACCTAAAATCTTTGATGATTTTGGTATTGAAAATGATTTAGGTGTTTCTAATTATTTAGTAAATGATTGTGAGCTTAATGATATCATAAGATCTGCTGGAATGGAGAATTTAGATATTGCCCTTTCTGGACCAGTTCCTCCTAATCCTAGTGAACTCATTATGTCTAAACGTGCTGGGGAAATGATAGAGCAATTTAAGAAGGATTATGATTATATTATTTTAGACACACCACCATTAGGCTTAGTGGCCGATGCTATGGAAATCGCAAAACATACTGATGCTACTCTTTATATGGTGCGTCAAGGTTATACTAAAAAAGGAATGCTCGATGTGGTTAATGAGAAGTATAATCGTAACGAAATCAAAAATTTAAGTTTTGTGTTTAACCATTTTAATGAACGTGGAAAGTACGGTTATGGTTATGGTTATGGCTATGGTTACGGATATGGAGTTTATGGTAATGGGTATCATGAAAATGATGAAAAAGAAGGATATTTAACTCAAATTAAGAGTCTTCTTAAAAAGATTTTAGGTTTAAAGAACTAGCGTCTATGTCTCTTTTGTCAAAGAGTAATGTACAACAACTATGAGTAAAACAAGTCAGTGGCTTTATGAAATCAAGCCCAAAGGAAAATTGATAGACCTCAATCTTAAGGAGATTTGGCGTTATCGTGATTTACTCGTAATTTTTGTTAAGCGTGACATCGTTACCGTTTATAAGCAAACTATTCTAGGCCCATTATGGTTCATCATACAACCGTTATTTACAAGTGTAGTATTTACCCTAGTTTTTAACGAAGTCGCTGGTATTAATAATGGCGCAATTCCTAATTTTCTATTCAACCTTACTGGGTTAACATTGTGGTCTTATTTTAAAGAATCTTTAAATGCTACCAGTAATGCTTTTAAAAGTAATGCGAGCTTATTTGGTAAAGTCTATTTCCCTAGATTTATCGCTCCTGCGTCTAAGGTGATATCTGGATTATTTAAGTATGGTATTCAACTTTTAATACTGGTAATCTTCTATATATACTATGTCTATAACGGTATGGATGTGAGTCCATCCTATTATATGCCTTTAATGCTGGTTGTGATTTTAAATGTAATTTTACTTGCCATGGGAATAGGTATGATACTTTCTGCCTTTACTACTAAGTATAGAGATTTATCACTGTTAGTTGGTTTTGGGTTAAATCTTTTAATGTATCTAAGTGCAGTTATGTATTCAATGGATGCCGCTCAAGATAAACTTAAGGATTATTACTGGGCTGTAGAGTGGAATCCTATTGCGCATATTATAGAAAGCTATCGCAGTCTATGGTTTAACAGCTTAGAAATGCACTGGCCTGGAATATATGTAGGATTAGGACTGGGAATCTTTTTATTTTTTATCGGGCTTATATTCTTTAATCGTACAGAAAAAACTTTTATAGACACCGTATAATGGGAGACGTTTTAAGACTATACTGGTGGAGCGAGATCTATATTCAGAAATTGGATAAGGAAAACTATGGAGATGTTTTAGGAAAATATCTCGTAGAAAAAATATCGGGTAGACCTGTAAAATGGCTGCGAGCAAATAAATTTTATTTAAAGAATTTGTGGCAACCATTGTATGTTACTATAGGTAGTGTCTTAGAACATGTAGGTTCTCATTGTACCGTTTGGGGTAGTGGTATTATCTCTAGAGATTCTCAAGTGGCTGGTGCCACTTTTCTGGCGGTTAGAGGTCCGTTATCGCGCAAGCGTCTTCAGGAGCTCAATTATGACTGTCCAGCAATCTATGGTGATCCAGCATTACTATTGCCTTTATATTACAAGCCTCAAATAGAGAAAAAATACAAACTAGGAATAGTGCCTCATATCAATGATTATAAACTAGTACTAGAAATGTATAAGAATCATAAAGATATATATATCATTAATTTCAGGACAAATGATGTTGAAAAAACAACTGATGATATCCTTTCTTGTGAATGCATACTATCCTCCTCCTTACATGGAATTATAGTCGCTCATGGGTATCAAATACCAGCTGTACAGGTACAATTCTCTGATAAAATTCATGGAGATGGCGTGAAGTATCACGACTATTTTATGTCTGTAGAGTTAAACACATATAATCCGATTAAAATGGCTCAAGCAATTGCTGTAGAAGAATCGATCGCAATGATTAAAAATCATATAGACGCTTTACCTAGCGCTGCAAAAATTAAACAAGTGCAACAAGACTTACTAGCCGTTTGTCCTTTTAAAACTATCTCTATATGAGTGATGACATCATTTTAAAGGCATCAAATATATCTAAACAGTACCGTTTAGGTTTAGTAGGAACAGGTACTTTAACACATGACTTAAACAGGTTCTGGCATAAAATAAGAGGTAAAGAAGATCCCTATTTACAAATAGGAGCTGTAAATGATCGCAGTGCTGCCTCTAGTTCAGATTATGTATGGGCTTTACAGGATATCAATTTTGAGATAAAACGTGGAGAGATTCTAGGGATTATAGGTAAAAATGGTGCAGGTAAATCTACACTTTTAAAAATACTCTCTAGAGTAACTAGTCCTACCACTGGTAGTATAAAAACTAAAGGTCGCATCGCTAGTTTACTAGAAGTGGGAACTGGAATGCATCCAGAGCTTACTGGTAGAGAAAATGTGTACCTTAATGGCGCTATTCTAGGGATGAATAAAACAGAGATTTCTAGCAAGATTGATGAGATTATAGAATTCTCTGGTTGTCAAATGTATATAGACACGCCAGTAAAACGCTACTCCAGCGGTATGCGAGTACGTCTAGGTTTTGCAGTGGCAGCATTCTTAGAACCTGATATTCTAGTTGTAGATGAAGTACTTGCGGTAGGAGATGTAGAATTTCAAAAAAAAGCTATTGGAAAAATGCAGGATATATCAACTTCTGGCGGGCGCACGGTGCTTTTTGTAAGTCACAATATGGCAAGTGTACAAAAATTATGTGACCGAATCATAGTAATTAAAAATGGGTTAATCAGTTTAGATACTAAGAATGTAGACGAAGGTATTAATAATTATGTCCAGTCTAATGAGGATGAAGCAATTCAATTAATTAAAAATAGAAAAGATCGTAAGGGACGAGGAGATGTAGTGCTGGAGCATGTCAGAATATTGAATGCCTCTTCGTCTAGCGAATTAGAATCAGTAATTGCTGGTAAAGATATATACATAGAGCTTAATTTTAAGAATAAGTCTGGTATTATGGGGCCAATAGATATTTCAATTCCAATCAGAAGATCCAATGGTGAAGTGTTAATTTATCTAAGAAATACGATAACAGAAGATAATATTATTATTAACGATAATGAATCTTTAACCCTAAGATGTTATTTACCTAAATTCCCGTTAACTGAAGGAAGATATTATTGTAATGTGACTTTATTAATTAATGACATTATGCAAGACTGGTTGATGAATGCATTTTCTATTGATGTGATAAATGGTGATTTTTATGGGACAGGTAAAATAAACCCAAGCAGTCATGGTGGAGTTTTAGTTTCACATAAATGGGAATAATTTATATTAAAAGCTTGTAAGTCATGAAAATAAATACCTTTTTAAAAAGAATTCGATATAAATTTAAATATTTTTTTCCTCAGTTTTCAACGAATAGAAAAGAGATTTTAAATAAAAGAAAATTAAACGTGGGTAGCGGAGGCGTATCTTTTTCAAAAGAATGGTTTTCTTGTGATATTGATGTTCTTGATTTAACTAAGAAAAAAGATTGGAAACGTTTATTAGGAAATAATAAAATTGAAAATATTTTTGCAGAGCATGTCTGGGAACATTTAAATGCAGAGGATACACGATTAGCTAATAACAACTGTTATGATTTTTTAAAGGAAAACGGAAGTTTAAGAATATCGGTCCCTGATGGTTATCATCCGGATTCCAAATATATCGATTGGGTTAAACCTGATGGTACAGGTCCAGGTGCCGACGATCATAAATTACTCTATAATTATAAGATTCTTACTAAGAGATTAGAAGATTCTGGGTTTAAAGTAAAACTGTTGGAATATTGGGATGAGAATGGCAACTTCCATTTTATTGATTGGAGTTTAGCTGGAGGAAAAGTTCTAAGATCAAGACGTTATGATCAAAGAAACAATGACGGGAAATTGAATTATACATCGCTCATAATTGACGCAATTAAGGAACAATGAAGTTAGCACCCATAGTTTTATTTGTTTACAATAGACCAGACCATACAGCAAAAACACTTCAGGCTTTGCGATCTAATCTTCTGTCAAAAGACTCAACTCTTTATATTTTTGCAGATGGTGCTAAAAGTAGTGCTACTGAACAAGAGCTATACGATATTAAGCAAACTAAAGAGGTTATAAGAAAAGAGAAATGGTGTAAAGAAGTAATCATAAAAGAATCACTTAAAAATAAAGGATTAGCAAACTCTGTGATAAATGGTGTCTCAGAAGTCTTATCTAAACATAGTTCTATCATTGTTCTTGAAGATGATATTGTTGTTACTTCGGGTTTTTTAAAATTTATGAATACGGCATTAAATCTTTACGATAAAGAAGAAAAAGTTTTTGGCATATCGGGTTATACATTTGAATCTAACGATCTAATTCAAGATAAAACTTATTTTTTACCTGTTATGAGTTCATGGGGATATGCAACTTGGAGAGATAGATGGCAACAAATAAATTTTGATTCAAAAAGTTTGAACCAACAAGTTTTTGATAAAGACTTAAAGGACAAGATGAGTTTTGGTAAAATTAATTTTTATGACATGTTACAACAACAGGTTAATGGGGTTATTGATTCATGGGCAGTTAGGTTTTATACAAGTATGTTGTTACAAAATGGAGTGTTCTTATATCCTAAGAAATCATTGTTAACTAATATTGGTTTAGATGGTTCTGGTGTTCACTGCAATAAAAGTGATTCTGTAATATTCGAAACTATTAATGAAATTGAGTTGAATAAAATAGATGTGAAGGTTGATTTAAAAATCATGAAAAAATTCAAATTTTCAAAACCCAAAGATTCTCATACTTTGAAAAATTTTATAAAAAAAAATAAAGGTAAAATAGCACCTGAACTTCTGCAATTTATAAGAAGAAAAAGGGGGAA
>JALZUY010000149.1 GCA_023301395.1 Nonlabens sp. | reverse complement strand
TGTGCTCTTCCGATCTGGAGTTTCTGTTGCACTGTGCAGTAAGCATAGCATTAAGGCCAGTTCCTAGACCATACTCTATAATAGAAATAGGTTTTTTTAAATCTTGCTTTCGCGAAAGCGTGTCCTTTAAACCCATATCTATAAAAACATGAAGCGCCTCTTGTAAAGCACCATGTTTAGAATGATATTGTTCTTTCCACTCGGGAATATTGATGGACTTAGATCCATCACCAGTATCAATTATTTCACGTTTCATCTACTCTTCTTCTGTAGATGATTCCATTCCTTCTACGTCTGGATTTTCAAATTCTTCAACAAGTGCACCGTCTGCCATAAAAGCATAGGTTACTTTATCTTCTGTGATTTTTGCTATGTCTTCTTTGCTATCTCCAGCGTCCTCAGCATAATGGATTAATTCTTCCTTAGGAGTAATACTTTTATAAGCTTTACCTCTTAGAACAACTTCCTTATCTGTCCCATTTTTGGGTAAAAAGAAACCGTAATCCTTAAACTTCACAAAAGCAGTTTCTGTATTGTTTACTGGCATTTTAATCCAGCACCCTTTATTCACGCATACATCTTGAATCATACCTTTTACAGTAACCTGCATAGTATCACCAGCTTTCATACTTTCATAGAAAGCTCCTAATTTTGCAGATTCAATAGCGCTAGTAGGATCAATTCTTTCTCCATAACTCATATATGCTACTTCTTCCACCTGCTCATCATTTACAGCTGGAACTTCATTTTCTTTAATCTCTTCTTTACAAGCCACAAATGCAGTTGTAGCAAGAATTATCATTAATATCTTTTTCATGTTGTTAATAGTTTGAAGCAAATTTAAGAATTCGTTTAGGTTTTATGTAATTAGTTATCGAGTATCTTTGCAAAAACTTTACAACGCCATGACTGACACGTACGAAATCGTTATCGATAAGATTGAAACATCAAGAGTCACAAGTACTGATTTTGATAATTTAGCTTTCGGTAAAACATTTACAGATCACATGTTAGAATGTACGTGGCGCGATGGGAAATGGGAAACTACTCATATAAAACCTTATGGTCCTATTATGGTAGAGCCTAGTTGTAAGGTGTTTCATTATGGTCAGGCCATTTTTGAAGGTATGAAAGCTTTTAAAGATGCTAAAGGAGATATATTCCTTTTCCGTCCAGAAGATAACTGGAAACGTTTTAATGAAAGTGCTAAGCGACTTGCTATGCCTGAGGTGCCTAAAGAAGTTTTTGTTGAAGGATTAAAAACACTTGTAGGACTTGATAAAGAATGGGTACGCTATGGTGAAGGTCTTTCTTTATATTTAAGACCTTTTATGATAGGAAGTGAAAACGGTGTTGCAGCCGCTCCTTCTACTGAGTATAAGTTTATGATCGTTATGTCTCCTGCATTTGCATATTATAAAGGTGATGTAAGAGTCAAGATCGCATCTGACTTCTCACGTGCTGCTGACGGTGGTGTAGGTTATGCTAAGGCTGCAGGAAATTATGCTGCTAGTTTTTATCCTAACAACCTTGCTCTAGATGAAGGTTATCAACAAATCATTTGGACAGATGCTGCTTCTCATGAATATTTAGAAGAGGCAGGAACCATGAACATCTTTGTACGTATAGGTGATAAACTACTGACCGCTCCTAATAATGATCGCATTCTTAATGGAGTAACGCGACGCAGTATCATCCAGTTAGCAATTGATGCTGGTGTAGAATTTGAAGAACGTCGAGTAAGTGTTCAAGAAGTAAATGATGCGGCAAAAAACGGTACTCTTAAAGAAATTTTTGGAACTGGAACCGCAGCTGTTATTGTGCCTATTAAAGGGTATAAGCATAAAGAATTTGTACATGAACTACCTACTATTGATGATAGTTATGCTACAAAATTTAAAGAAGACTTAAAAGACATTCAATATAATCGTGCTGAAGATAGACATGGTTGGAGAGTGAATCTATAATTGATATAAAACATTAAAAATCCCGTATTGAATAATCAATACGGGATTTTTAATACTCTAGAATTTCTATCCTTTGAATATTTTCTCAAAGTTAGGTTTGAAATAACTTGGACCTTTGAGTACTTTTCCATCTTCTCTAAAAATAGGCTTGCCGTCTGCTCCTAGTTTACTCATATTAGAACGTTGAATTTCATCAAATACGTCTTCAATAACATCTTGCATTCCGTGCTCAATAATAGTACCACAAAGAATGTAAAGCATATCACCTAGTGCATCTGCAACCTCAACTAGATCATTATTTTGAGCAGCTTCAAAATACTCTTCGTTCTCCTCTTTCATTAATTCAAAACGCAATGTATTGCGACGTTCTGTTATGTTTGCTACTGGTTGATGGTTCATTCCCAATTTAAATGAAGTATGAAATTCTTCAACAGCTTTAATTTGTTTCTTCATGTGCTAGTATTGATAATTTGAGTTGTAATTTTGTCAAAAATAGTTATTCTATGTCTTATTTATCTCTTCTTATAAAAGACCCTATGTTCAGTGATGGACAAATTACTTTTGGGATACTATTTTTTATTGCTTTCGTAATTTTAATTTCCTTTATGTACATCAAGGATAAAGGAATACACAAGAAGAATTATAAAGGTGTTAAATGGATCATTCTTGGTTTCCTAGCTTTTATCCTATTACTATTTGTTATTAAAATGACTTTGAAAAGTTAGATGTTTTTTAGTGCCGCTTTCGCGAAAGCGTATCCTAAAAATACCCTTTAAAGGGTATTGAATTCTTAGTTTTCATTTAATAGTTTTGAAGCAAAGTTTAAAACATGAAAAAAGTATTCCTCTTACTCATAACTGTTATTGTAAGTAGTGTAGCGCTAGCTCAAACTTATTCAGGTAAGGAAACTGATAATTACGCAGGTATCACAAGTCTTGCTAGTAATCCCGCCAACCTAGCCGACTCTAGATTTAAGACCGATATTAACTTATTTCAAGTATCGTCTACAACCTCAAATGACTATTACGGATTTAATTTTTCAGAACTTTTTAGCGATTCTAGTGGAATAAGTTTTGACGACTCAGGAACACGCTTTCCTAGTCAAAACAACAATGTTTATCAAAATATAGATGTTTTAGGTCCATCCTTCTCTTTCAATTTATCAGAAAAACATAGTTTTAATTATGATTGAACGAATTATAACTTAGTAGATTTTATAGATTTCTTTGAGACTTATGCTCATTCTACAAGTATTTATCATTGAAAAGATAATGTTATGCTTTCATTTAATTTTAGTAAAAAAATGCAAA
>JALZUY010000148.1 GCA_023301395.1 Nonlabens sp. | reverse complement strand
AACACTCAACACGCCACCAGTTGCAGTGATTTTAATACAATCTGCTCCGTTTTTATATCGGTGTCTTACTGCTGCTCTACCTTCGGCTGGGCTATTTGCTACACCTTCACGTGGACCAGGATTTCCCATAAGCGCTTGGTTGCTTCCGTTAGTAGGATCTGCATGTCCACCGGTTGTTGCGATAGATTTTCCTGCGGTAAATATTCTAGGACCTACTACTCTACCTTTATTTACCGCATCACGCAACGAGATATTAATACCGCTACCACCTAGGTCTCTTACGGTTGTAAAACCAGACATTAACGTTATCTCAGCATATTTTACGGAACTGTAAGCAACATCTGCTGGATCATCTACATATTTGGTCACATAAGCATGTGGATTGTATTCTGTCTCCATATGAACGTGCATGTCTGTAAATCCAGGCATGACCCATTTACCTTTTAGGTCTATATATTCTCCATTTTCTGGGATGTCTTTAAAACCTTTTTCTACTTTGGAAATGCGATTATTCACCACAGTGATGGTCATTTGATCTTGCCATTTTCCTTTTTTACTATCTAGTAAATGTCCAGCGTGAATGTAAGTTGTCACGTCTTGAGCAACGGTTATAAATACCGTTAATAATAAAAGGAAAGTAAATTTGAATTTCATAACTAATCATTTGAATCGTGAAGTTATGAAAATGCTATTTTAAAACAACTACAGAATCGTAAGTTTCAAATATTGCCAGCTGTGCTCTTCTTTGCGATCATCATAATAATTTCCAGAGACTGCACTATCTATAAGATGTACTTTTAAGATCATTTCTTTATCAGAAATCCAGAAAGAGCTACTTAAGTCTTCGTCAATTTCCCAAGACTGAAAATTGATGCTGAGGTACTTTTGCAGTTCTAGATTTTTATCTAAATATTTGATTTCTAGTTGCGCACCTGTTTCCATATAGAAATGTCCAAATTCAACAGAGTAATCAGATTGTGGAGAAATATTTAGATGCACCTGTTTTTTCTCTCCAGTATCCATATCAATTCCATAATATTCTCTTCCTTCAAAATCTGCATAAAGTATATATAGATTTAGCACCTCAATTTTACCTAGATAATTGTGATTATAAGAGAACTCACCCAGCCACGGTTTTATGATTTTTATTGCACCATTTTTAAGTGGTAAATCAAACTTGAACCAGCCGCCATCATCAACATTACCTTCAGTATAAATGTATTCTGGCTTATTAGAATAGTCTATATCATACGTTGATGACTTCCTTTTAGTTATCACATCTTTTAATTCAACCACTTCTATTTTAATCTTAGACTTTAAAAATGCTACAGCATCATCTCCATATTCAGACTCCATTCTATTATTTACACTTAGCGGCTCCACATGTTTTTGATAACGTGGATAACAGTCTATATAAGCGCTGTAATTATAGGTTTCTTCATTTACTTGATAATTTGCACTATAAAAATCTTCATAGTTAGAATCCATATAACTAAAGCCATTAAAAAGATATAATGATGACAGTGGCAAGTCTTCTAAATGATAACTCAAATAAGCACTAAAAACATAGCCACCTTGATTACCTTTTAAATCTTCATAAGGAACACTTTTCCATACTTTTACCCAGTAGCCTTCTAATTTCTCGCCATTATCTAACACAAATGTTTTGACATCATTTGAACCTGGTGGCGACCAATCTAGCTTTGTACCGTATGGGAATTTTGTGATCACTTTTCCTTCTGGTCCAGCAGTATCGCGCATATTTAAACCGCTTTTTGCGATAACATAGATACATTCTTTATCGTATGATGGTACGGTTTCCGCTTTCGCGAAAGCGTAATTGAAAATTAAAACTGTTATAAATAATAATCTCATGTTAAAACTGGATCGTTACTTTTAGATATATAACTTTAGACAAACTACTCGAATTTGAGTTTCTAAAAAGGCTATCCATAGGCAAAACGCCCATTATAAATTGATTCTCACTAATCCAGAAAAATTCTCCTGCAGGAATCCAACTCGTAAAACTTATAAAATAATCTTGAGGTATGGTCTCCACATCAAATTCTCTAATCGTGAATTGAGTCGTATTTGCAAACACATTAAAATACTCACTAATTAAGTACTCACCACGTGGTGAAATTTCAGGAAAGCCACTTGACAACATTGTTCTTTTTCCATTAGTGCGATTGACCATAATTACCTCTGCATCTTCAGCAAAACCTGATATTAAATAACTATCTAATTCATCAATCTGTCCATAATATTCCGTTTTAGAAGCCCATTCACCTGTGTTATCTTTTATTAAAATAGAATCTTTACCACCATTTAACGGCAAGTAATATTGTTCCCACTCTACTGGTCTGTATTCATATTTTAATTTGAATTTCTCAGGTTGCCAGGAAGTATCAATTTCATAATTTCCTATGATCTTTTGATTGATATAGTCTTCTTTATCAACTATCTCAAACTGAATGATGTTCTTGAGAACTTCTTTTGCTGCTGGATTATATTCATAACGCACATCACATTGTTGACCAATCTCATACATATCTCTACGAGAAGAAACACCAGAGATCATTTTATAATCATCGTGTGCAGACACGTTTACCATTTCCTCAAAATTGTATAAACTCTGTGACGGAATAGTTTTTAAATGCTGCGTTAAGTATGCATTAAATAAATAGGTTCTTGAGTTGCCATAATAATCTGAATCATTATTAAAAGTAGGCTCTACCTGTACCCAATTTCCATATAGTTTCTCGCCATTATCCATCACAAACTCCTTACCTATAGACGACACATTTTCTATGACTTTCACCTGTGCACCATATGGTAATTTTTCAATCACTTTGTGGTTTACACTAGGTCCTTCTCTAAGGTTCAATCCACTTTGCGCATTTATAAAATAGCAAGTGGCTGTTTGTGATTGCGCTTTCGCGGAAGCAGAGCACAAAAAAACCACTATAAAAAGAATGTTTAAAATTGCTTTCATAGTGGTTGTATTATCAATTATCAGACCTAAAAATTATCGATTCACAAACTCTAAAACATGATCTGTAATAAACTTGATTTGCTCATCATCCAGCTCTGTGTGCATAGGTAATGAGATACATTCTTTAACAAGTTGATTAGTTACCTTGAAATCATCTTCATTGTATCGCTCGTCTGCATATGCTTTTTGAAGGTGCAATGGTATAGGATAATAAACACCACATGGAATGTCATTTGATTGTAAATGTTTTACCAGCTCGTCACGGTTTGCATCCTTAATTACCAATGTGTATTGATGAAATACGTGGCAATCACAATTATCACAAACTAGCGGTGTGATAATTTTTGTGTTGCTAGCAAATGCTGCTGTATATTTTCTTGCGGCATCTCTACGCGCATTATTATAAGTATCTAAATGAGGTAGTTTTGCTCTTAAAACGGTTGCTTGCATAGAATCTAAACGTGAGTTTACACCTACTACATCATGGTGATAACGTTCATACATACCGTGATTCACAACACCTCTTATGGTATGTGCAAGGTCATCATCATTTGTGAAAATCGCTCCACCATCACCATAGCAACCTAAGTTCTTAGATGGGAAAAATGAAGTAGTTCCTACATGACCTATGGTTCCAGTTTTTGCTTTTGAACCATCACTGTGCATGTAATTAGATCCTATTCCTTGCGCGTTATCTTCTATGACAAATAAATCGTGCTCTTTGGCAATTGCCATGATTTCATCCATGTTTGCAGCAAGCCCAAAAAGATGAACCGGTACAATCGCTTTAGTTTTAGGAGTAATGGCTTTTCTAACTGCCTCAGTATCGATGTTAAAATCAAACGGATTTACATCAACTAGCACTGGAGTAAGATTCAATAATGCAATTACTTCTACGGTTGCTGCAAAGGTAAAATTAGTAGTGATAACTTCATCACCAGGCTTTAATCCTAAACCCATCATTGCGATTTGTAACGCATCAGTCCCATTTGCACATGGGATAACGTGTTTTACACCTAAATAACTTTCTAACTCTTTTTGAAATGAATGAACCTCAGGACCATTAATGAAAGCGGTAGATTCTATAACGCTCATCACGCCTGTATTAACTTGATCTTTTATTTTCTCGTACTGACCTTTAAGGTCAACCATCTGTATTTTACGCATTTGGAAAAGTATTTTTAGTATTGCGAGTATTGCAACCTTTATTGTAAAAATACGTAATAATGACCGCAATGCCCAAGCGTTATTTTTATACTATTTTTGATTAAAACCTTACTGATTGAAGTTTATATATAATTGTCTTACTACTTGTGCCAAAGTGCTTTTACCAGTGGCTGGAATTTTTAATGAAAAATTAAAACTAGGTTCCAAAGGTCGAGCAATGATTTGGGATATTCTAGATCAGAATATCAAGAAAACTGTTCCTAAGATTTGGGTGCATGTTGCAAGTTTAGGAGAATATGAACAAGTGGTTCCCATACTGGAAAAGCTAAACAAAGAAAAATATCAAATAATTCTAACATTCTTTTCTCCAAGTGGTTATGAGAATAAAAAAAACACACCACTTGCAGATACCGTTTGTTATCTTCCATTAGACACTTCTGTTAATGCTTCAAAATTTTTAGAAATTATAAATCCATCACTAGCTATAATGGTTAAGTATGAGTTTTGGCCTAATTACTTAAATGAACTACAAACACGCAATACTAAAACGATACTGGTAAGTGGTGTTTTTAGAGAAAATATGAGCTTTCATAAATGGTATGGAAGCTGGATGAAAAAATCTTTAAAGGCTTTTGATTATTTCTTTTTACAAAATGAAAGTTCCCTTAGAAACTTAAATAATCTAGGCTTTACAAATGCAACCGTCAGTGGTGATACAAGGTTTGATAGAGCAAGCCAACTCATAGAAAGAGATAATACGCTTGATTTTCTAGAGAAATTCACAGGAAATAAAAAATGTGTCGTTATAGGTAGTAGCTGGCCAGAAGATATTGCAGTACAACAAGAGTGGCTCAAAGAGAATTATGAATCTGGAAATTGTAAGGTGATTATAGCACCACATGAAGTTAATGATGATAAGATTAAAGTACTTACTGCATCACTAGATGACGATATAGTTTTATGGTCTTCTTTAAAACGCAATCACAATATCTTAACGACTGAGAGTATAGCCATTCTTGAACAAAAAAATACTTTAATTATTGATACTATAGGTTTACTGACTAAGGTTTATAGCTATGCTACCATAGCTTATGTAGGTGGCGCTATGGGAAATAACGGCTTACATAATATACTTGAGGCAGCCACCTATGGAGTTCCCGTTATTATAGGTAAGAATTACAAGAAGTTTCCCGAAGCTGGGAAATTAGAAGATTTAGGTGGATTATTCTCTGTAGCAACTCCAGGAGAGTTTATGGGAATTATGAATCAATTACTTACAGATGATTATTTGACAGATAAAACTGGAATGATTTGTGGACACTGGATCAACAGTAACACTGGTGCTACTCGAGAAGTGCTAAAATATTTAAAACAAATTGATGAAAAACTGGTTATTTCTTAGCACACTATTACTATCTTTTATTGCTCCAGGACAGGACATCTCTATAAAAGATGTTTCTTCTAAAAAAGGAGTGCCATTTGCGACTATTAGTTTTGGAAATGGGAAAGGAACATTTGCAGACGATGGTGGTGTATTCCGCTTTTCGCGAAAGCTGTACAAAGATGTAGATTCTCTATTTATATCGTCCATAGGATATCAAGATTTAACGGTAGCAGCCGGCACTGTAGGAGCAGAAATATTCCTCACACAACAGCCCGACGAACTGGAAGCGGTAATGCTCACTGTTGAGCTTAATGGAAAATTCAAGAAGAAAAAGAAAAAATCTATTGCTCATGACAACTATTTTAATTGCTGGTTACCTACTGTAGAGTCTGAAATTGCTGTACGATTTGATAGAATTGACAATCAACCTACTCGTATTTCTCAATTGCAATTTCCAATTGTAAAAGAAGAAAGTCAAGTGAGTAAAAAGGGTAAACTACGTGCTTTTTCCACAATGGTGCGTGTTATGTTTTATGATGTTGAAAATGGGAAACCATCTTACCGCTCTTTTTATCCTAGCATGACCTATGTAATTACTGAAAAATCAGATGAGATTGTTAAATTAGATATAGATCACTTAAATATCAATGTTCCTAAAAATGGGATTTTTGCAGCTATTCAAATTTTAGGATACACCACACCAGATGGAAAGTTAATAAAGGCCAAAAAATATCGAGAAATACAAACTGTACGTGGAATGCGTAAAGTCTCCACAACCTACAGACCACTATTACCATTCACAAAAGAAATCGAGGGAAAACAAACATGGGTAAGACGCATATTTTATAACAATAAAGAATGGGTCCTGTTTGACTTAAACTACAATCCTAATTCCTCATTAGTGCGCAGCGGCCATGACAATTATGGAATAGGCGCAGAGTTTAAAGTGTTCTATAAACAGGATTAGATTTTATGATCATTTTACCCTTGCGGTATAACGAGTTAGAATCAATTACACTTTTAAAATCTACTTTTTAAGTTGAGCAATTTCATCTCTCAAACTATCGAGCCCTTGCTTTAACGAGATCATCGCCTGTTCACCTTCATGAACATCAAGATCAAAACTTAATTTTGAATTCACTTCCCAGAGTTCTTTAATATCAGCAATAGACTGTTCAATAACAGGATAATCTCTATTCAATGATATAAGATTTACTTGATTGTTAATCTCTGACTTGCGTAGTTTTTTAACCACAACCGTATCTACAGTAACCACTACATGAATGCAGTTGTCATTTGCTTGCCTTACACTTTCTACCGCTTTACCCATAACCCATTCTGCTGGTTGTAATACTGGTAACATACTATCACCTCGTACCTGAAAGGCTCTATAACTACCTTCTTTGTATTGTGGCAATGGAATATTGAATGCTGGCAGATCTTGATACCAATCAGTATCAAGAACATTATTTGCATAACCTGCACTAGCTTTAATAGGAACCATGATCATGTTCTCACGATCACTGGAATCCATGGTAATAATTTTAGGAGTAGTACTTCCTGTCGTTTCTAAGTGTTTATTATAACTATTCCCATATAGCCATAATGGATTGATATGAAATTGACGCAAGAGCTCAGTAACAATCTTCCCAGTGATTTTCTTTTTACCACGCTCGATATCGGCAGTTGTGCTTCCTGCACCGAGCAGTAGTGCAAACTCAGATTGGGTCTTTCCTAACTCTTCTCTCACTTTTTTAAAGCGTTCTGCTTCTATAGATATCTCTTGTGCCATAAGGCAAATATAGGCTATTTAGGAATATTTCCAATTTTAACATAGGATTATTTCCTAATTATTGGAATATTTCCATATATTTGACACGAAGAACGGAATGATTCTTGGAATTATTCCATAAAATAATATATTATGTGTGGAAGAGCAACTATAATTACACAGCAAGAACAATTAGAAAAACGCTTTAATGCTGTTTTTAAAAATAATGTTCAGTTACCAGAGAATGTAAACATATCTGCTGGGCAACAACTTCCTGTAATCACCTGTGAATCTCCTGGAGAAATTCAATTATTCACATATGGTTATACACCATACTGGGCGCACAAACAAACTTACATGCTCAACGCACGTAGTGAAGGCAGTCTTAATGTGGATAATGAAATGGGATATAAAGGGCCACTTGGCATTTTTAATAAACCTATGTTCCGCCATGCTATTAAATCACAACGATGTATCATTCTTGTAGATGCCTTTATAGAAGGCCCTAAACAAGAGAAGTTAAACAAACCTTACTTAGTTTATCCTAACCGTGATCGTGGTCCATTTGCAATTGCAGGGATATATGACACATGGCAGCATCCACTTACTGGAGAAATACATAATACCGTTGCTATGGTAACTACCACAGCAAATAGATTAATAAACCGCATAGGCCATCATAGATCTCCGGTTATTTTAAGTAAAGAAGATGAGCAAAGATGGATTCAACCAGACTTGAGTATTACCGAAATATCTAAACTTATGAAACCCTTTGACTCTAAAGGGTTCAATGCTTATCCTATCTCACAAAAAATCAAAAACCCAGATGCAAATGGCCTTGAGCTTTTAAAGCCAACTAGCGAGAAACTATTTAAAGATTATGATCGCTGTTTATATGAACGTCTTAAATATACCGAAGATCACTCTTTTACAATAAGAGAAGAGCGACTAGTAGAAGGTGACCAATTTATTTTATTTTAAAAAAGGCGATCATGAATATAGAAACCATAAAAACCGAATTGATACAAGAAGTAGATCAGCTTTTTCAAAAAGAGCAGAAACAATCACTTCAAAAAAGAATACACACTAAAATAAAATCCTGGTCACAACAAGTCACAGAGACTGAGGAATTGATTCAGCGTGTGAATTGCACTTTACAACATATTTTACAAAGACATGGAATCACTTTTAAAGATCCTATGGAAAAAGAAGGGTTTACCCATCACATAGAACCTACAATTCACCAACTGGTATTGAGAAACATGAAGGATTAGTCAAATCATCATTTCATTCATTTCCCGACCTCACAAGATTCTTTTTCGTGAGGTTTTTTAACCTCTAAACTCAAGGAAATAAGCCAAAGTAGTATCAAAATTATGCGAAAAAACATCATACATCTAGATCTCGATACCTTTTATGTTTCTGTAGAAAGAAAAATCGACTCACGTCTAGAAAACAGACCTTTACTTGTAGGTGGAACTAGTGATCGTGGTGTGGTAGCGGCATGTAGTTATGAAACCCGTGGCTTTGGAGTACATAGTGGAATGTCTATGAGATTAGCTCGACAACTTTGTCCAGAAGCAATAGTTATAAGAGGCAATGCAGGGATTTATTCAAAACACTCTGATGAAGTGACTGAGATCATTAAAGAAGAAACGCCTTTATTTGAAAAATCAAGTATTGACGAATTTTATGCAGATCTTACTGGAATGGATCGTTTTTATGGCTGTTACAAATTTGCTAAAGAAATGCGTAATAAAATCATTAAAGAAACTGGTTTACCTATTTCATTTGGGCTTTCTGTTAATAAAGTGGTTTCAAAAATTGCAACTGGAGAAGCTAAACCGAATAACCAGTTGCTAATTAATTATGGCCAAGAAAAGAATTTTCTAGCCCCATTATCGATTAAAAAAATACCTCAAGTAGGTGATAAAACTTATCAAACGTTAAGACATCTAGGAATTAAAAAAATTCATACACTACAGGAAATACCTGAAGATATTATGATTAACGTTTTAGGCAAGAATGGCGCAATGATTTGGCGCAGTGCTCAAGGCATAGACAATAGACCTGTAATCCCTTTTAATGAACGCAAATCAATATCTACAGAGCGTACTTTTGACAAAGATACTATAGATATCAAAAAACTGAAATCCATTCTTATTGCCATGACAGAAAACCTAGCTTATCAGTTAAGACGTGGAGATAAACTAACGGCCTGTATAAATGTAAAAATTCGATATTCAGACTTTAACACTTGTAACAAGCAGATGCGTATTACTCATTGCAACGCAGACCATATTCTGATTCCACATATATTAGACCTTTTTGATAAATTATTTCAACGTCGACTGTTGATCCGATTGATAGGTGTAAAATTTTCACATATTGTAAGTGGTAATTACCAAATCAGTCTTTTTGAAGATAGTGAACAAGCTATAAATTTATATAAAGCACTTGATAAAATGAGGGAGAAGTATGGAGACAGAACCGTCATGAGAGCTGCTGGTATCGAGGCTAAAACTATAGGAAGAATGCAAAATCCTTTTAATGGATTACCACCAGTAGTGTTGGCACATCGTAAGCAATAACTAAAAACATCCAAGACTCAAAATTAATTTGTACCTAAATAATCACACATATTACTCCTTAAGATACGGCACTTATAATGAGCAAGATCTACTTCAACTAGCACAACAAAATGGATTAAAAACGATCGTACTTACGGATATTAATAACACCAGTGCGTGTTTGAACTTTATAAGACTTTGTACAAAGCATAAACTTCAAGGTGTGGTAGGTATTGATTTTAGGCATAACAATCAACAATATTACGTAGGGATCGCAAAAAACAATAAAGGTTTCCAAGAATTAAATGAGTACTTATCTCATAAGTTAGAACATAAAATTCCTTTACCAGATGAAGCTCCAAACTTTGAAAATGTATTTATTATCTATCCGTTAGAAAAAATCATGCAGTTGGATAAAATTCACTTTTACGAAAACGAATTCATAGGGATATCTATAGCAGCATTACGTAAACTACCTTTTACAGAATACGTAAAAATGAAGGATAAACTAGTCGTTCTACAAACAACAACTTTCAGAAACAAAAGAGACTTTAATGCACATCGCTTATTGCGCTGCATAGACCTAAATATTCTTTTGAGTCAACTATCAGAACATCAACAAGGAAAAATAGAACAACGAATAATCCCTGTCCAAGAGTTGGAAAAAATATTTGAGGGGTATCCACATATTATTGAGAATACAAACAATTTATTAGAGCAATGCTCTATTGATTTCAATTTTAAAAATGCTCAACTCAATGAAAATCAAAAGACATTTACAAAAGATAAAGATTCTGATTTTAAAGAACTTACCCGATTAGCTTATGACGGTATTGCACATCGTTACTCACATACTGAAAACAAAAAAGATGTATACGCACGTGTTGAAAAAGAGCTAAGTATCATAGAAAGAAAAGGCTTTATAGCTTACTTTTTAATCAATTGGCAAATTTGTGCTTATGCCCGTGAAAAAGGTTATTACTATGTAGGTCGCGGTAGTGGTGCTAATAGCATTCTTGCATATCTACTCCGTATTACTGAAGTAGACCCTATAGATTTAGACTTATATTTTGAACGTTTTATTAATGATTACAGAACGAGTCCGCCAGACTTTGATATTGATTTTTCTTGGGACGATCGAGAAGATATTACTCGATTTATTTTTGACCGATTTGATAATGTAGCATTACTCGCTACTTATAATACCTTTCAAATACGAGCTGTAATGCGCGAGTTGGGTAAAGTTTTTGGATTACCTAAAGAAGAAATTGATAAGTTGACCAGTAATTCATTACATGAAAACAATCGAGATCAAATGCATAATCTCATTATAAAATACAGCAAATTAATTCATGGTATACCTAATTATATCAGTATCCACGCGGGCGGTATTCTTATTACTGATAAAACCATTCATTATTACAGTGCAACGAGCTTACCGCCTAAAGGATACCGTACTGTACAATTTGATATGCATATCGCAGAAGATGCAGGGATTCACAAATTTGACATCCTTGCACAACGCGGTTTAGGAAAAATACGCGATGCCCTTGAAATTATAAAATACAATCAACCAGATGCATACATTATGGATGTCCATAATGATCTAAAGAAATTCATAAAAGATAAGAGCATCAATAAAATGATCTCTCAAGCCAAGTGTATTGGTTGTTTTTATATTGAGTCGCCAGCGATGAGAATGTTGTTAAGTAAACTAGCAACAAATGATTATATAGGATTAGTAGCAGCGAGTTCTGTGATACGTCCAGGAGTGGCCCAAAGTGGTATGATGCGCGAATTTATTCTACGCACTCGTTATCCAGAAAAACGTAAAGAAGCACACCCTATTATGCGAAAGATAATGCCTGAAACCTACGGAATAATGGTATATCAAGAAGACGTGATTAAAGTCGCTCACAATTATGCAAAACTAGATCTAGGCGAGGCAGACGTACTACGACGAGGTATGAGTGGTAAATATCGATCACGAGAAGAGTTTCAAAAAGTAGAAAGTAATTACTTTAATAATTGTCTTAAAGAAGGTTATAATCCAGTAGAATATCGTGAGATATGGAACCAGATTAAGAGTTTTGCTGGGTACGCTTTTGCAAAAGGTCACTCTGCATCATACGCTGTAGAAAGTTACCAGAGTCTTTACTTAAAAAGATACTTCCCATTAGAATATATGACCGCAACGCTTAATAATGGTGGTGGTTTTTACAAGCCAGAGCTTTACATCCATGAAGCCAGAATGTGCGGCGGAATTATAGAAGCGCCTTGCATTAACAATAGTGATCTCTCAACAATAATAAAAGACAAAACCATATTTATAGCATTTAGTTACCTAAAAGGATTAGAGCAATGTACAACTATAAAAATCATAGAAGAACGGGATAAAAAGGGAACTTTTAAATCATTAGAAAACTTCATTAATCGAGTATTAATAAGCATCGAGCAGCTTTCTATTTTAATAAGAATCAACGCCTTTCGTTTTACAGGAATGGATCGCTATGAATTATTATGGCAAGCACATTACAAACAAAATAAGTCTACTGAAAAAGTACATCAAAGCAAACTTTTTGTCCAAGAATACATGCAAATAAAAATTCCAAAACTTTCAACCACTCCAGAAGAGTTAGCTTTTGAACAATTTGAATTGTTAGGATTTCCATTGTGTTCCCATTTTGATTTACTTATAGAATCACCTAAAAACAAATTAGGTCGTAAAGAAATGATCCAATATCATAAAAAGATGATTCTTATCTATGGCTATGTAATCAATATTAAAACAATAAATACCGCTAAAGGGAAACGCATGCAATTTGGAACTTTTTTAGACCAAAGAGGTGAATTTTTTGACACGGTTATGTTTCCTCCAGTTGCCGCAAAAATCACCTTTCACGGAAGTGGTATTTACATCATATATGGCAAAGTAGTAGAAGAGTTTGATTTCTATTCAATAGAAGTATTTGATATGAAAAAAGCAGATTACATCCAAGACCCAAGATATGCAGAGGAGAATCCACAGACCATACAGCGGTTAGATAAACAAGCTAATTTGCGCGATAGACGCATGGGTAATTAAAACGTCATAGCGGCCCAAAGTAATCCCTAGAGTAAAGAATTATCCATCAATAGAATAGAGGAAAATCGAGTAAGTATGTGTGAAAATCATTAAAAAGATAGTGATTATCAAATTACAAAGGCATAGAGATAACACAATGTTATAATAATATATATAAAA
>JALZUY010000147.1 GCA_023301395.1 Nonlabens sp. | reverse complement strand
ACAGCCCAAGTATTTATTAAAGGCACTAAGAAGATGTGATGTAGCTGTAGGTGCTCTAACTGGAACAAATCGTGCTCCTGTTGTAGTAACGCAAACTATGGTAGAAAACATGAAACAAGGTTCTGTAATCATGGATATAAGCATAGATATGGGTGGTTGTTTTGAAACTAGTGAAGTAACAACACACGATCAACCTACTTTTGTAAAGTATGGAGTAACTCACTATTGTGTCCCTAACATTCCTTCACGTTATTCAAAAACGGCTTCTATTTCATTAAGCAATATATTCACACCATACCTTTTAAACATTGCAGAAGATGGTGGAATTGAGCATGCTATACGTATGGATAAAGGACTTAAATCCGGTATTTATATGTATCATGGAATCATAACAAACAAATCTGTAGGTTCATGGTATAACTTACCGTATAGCGATGTAAATTTGCTCATCTTTTAAAGAGCAATAATGAAATTCATTCAGCGATTAAGTTTTTACCTAGGTGGAGTTTCCATAGGTTTAATTTTTCTAGTTTTCTTCTTAACAGGTAAACGCACTCAATGTACTTGGTTTCCTGAATCTAGGGTTCTTGCAGATATAGGTAAGAAATCTATTAGATTATCTCCTGAACTACGTGAAATGAAAGAAAATAAGGAAATAGATGATTTAACGCTACAACTTATTTTAAAGTATGGTGATGTTGATTTCTCAAAATCAGATACTGACGCAACGCCCTGCAGTTACTATTATATATCTGGTCGTGAAGAATTAGAAAACACCACTTTATGGGTGAAAAATTGTGACCGCTTTGCTGTAGTAGAAAAAGTTATTTATAACGATAACGATTAGAGGCGACGACGTTTCATTTCTTCTTTTATCAATAACAATTCACGTCCCATTTGTCCAGCTACCGATGTGTTTTCTTGAGCTCTACGTATTAAGTAAGGCATCACATCTTTTACAGGACCAAAAGGTAAGATCTTAAACGTATTGTAATTTAACTGGGCAAGATTGAAAGTAAGATCATCGCTCATACCATATAACTGTCCAAACCATACATCCTTATGATTTGCTGGAATTTCTTTTCCTTCAAGAATTTCCATTGCCTGTAAAGTACTTGATTCATTATGAGTTCCTATACATAACTTAATAGTATCCAGTCTATCTAGAATGTAAATCATGACCGCATTGTACATCTCGTCAGTAGCAGCTTTATTAACGCATATAGGTGACTCATAACCCATTTCTTCAGCACGATTGCGTTCCTTTTCCATATAAGCACCACGTACTATTTTTGCTCCTACAATAAAATCGTTAATCTTTGCGTCTTCATAGAGCCCTTTAATATAATCTAGACGATCATGCCGGTAACATTGTACCGTATTATAAATAATAGCTTTTTCTTTGTTGAACAGAAACATCATGTCACGTATCAACTCGTCTGCAGCGTCTTGCATCCAGGATTCTTCTCCATCAAAAAGTAGCGCTATATCATTATCATAAGCCGTTTGAGATAATAAAAGAACTCTATCTTTAATACGTTGCCATTCCTCTTGCTCTGCAGTTGTTAATTCCTTTTTCTCAGTTACTTTTTGCCATATATAAAATCTACCTATACCAGTAGGTTTAACAACTTCAAATGGTAAGGCTTCAACCGCCGATGCATGTTTTATAAGATGTAGTTTTTTCTCTACAATTGCATTAAAATCTTCTTCTTCTTCTTTTCCTTCTACAGAATAATCTAGTATACTAAATACATCTTTACTATCTAGTTTATCAACTAATTGATGACATTCCTCCTCAGTAGTACCTCCACAAAAGTGTTCAAAAACAGTAGATTTGATAAGTCCTTTAACAGGTAATCGCCATTGTAGTGACTTCATCATTAATGCAGACCCAAAGTTTACTAACGATGGGTAACCCATCATCTTAAATAAAAAATGAGCCTTACGCAATTCACCATTACTTTTTAATGAAAAAGCAATCTCTGTATTATTAAAAGGATTTTTTATACTCATATCACAAATATAATAGCAAACCAGTTAATTAATAGCGGTAAGGATTGTACTTTTATCGCTTTTGCGAAAGCCACTACTCAATGAATCCAATCTCTATAAAAGAATTTACCATCTACTTTGAAAATCAAGGTTTTGACGCACTCAATCAATGGATTAAGAATCAACAACCTTCTACGATTTTTATTCTTGTAGATGATAAGACGATGGAAAACTGCTATCCTTACTTGATGCCGATGATTGAAACAATAGCAAATATTGAGGTTATTGAAATAGATCATGGTGAGGAGTTTAAAAATATCGAGACTTGTGCTGGAGTATGGAGTGCACTGGTTGAACTAGGTTGTGATCGCAATAGCCTTATGATTAACCTAGGAGGTGGTGTGATCACAGACTTAGGTGGTTTTGTAGCGTCAACAATCAAGCGTGGTATACCTTTTATTCATATTCCAACTAGTTTACTAGGAATGGTTGATGCAGCAATAGGTGGGAAAAACGGTGTAGACTTAGGTCATCTTAAAAATCAAATAGGAGTTATCAATCCACCTATAATGACTGTGGTAGATCCTGAGTTCTTAAAAACACTACCGCAACAACATCTCGTTAACGGTAGTATAGAAATGTTCAAACATGGTTTGATAAGCGATCGTATGTACTGGAACGAAATGATTGAATCTACAGATTTTAATTCCGATATGTTCAATTCATTGATCTATCAAAGCGCAATTATTAAAAGTGATATCGTCTCAATGGATCCATTAGAAAAAGGAGCTCGCAAAGCCCTTAATTATGGTCATACCGCTGGGCATGCTATTGAATCCTTTTTAATGGAAGATAAGGATAAGAATGCAGTATTACATGGTGAAGCTGTTGCTGCAGGAATTCTTGTAGAATCTTTTCTAAGTCATAAGAATACTGGCCTAGCTCAAACTTCTTATCAAGAAATTAAAGAGTGGTATGTATCACTAGAGCTTAACTTCTCTTTTACTGATGATGAAGTCTTAGAAATGATCGATCTAATGAAGTATGATAAAAAGAATGTCAATGGACAAATTAAATTTGTGCTGCTAGAGACCATAGGTTCTTTTGTAACCGATCAAGTAGTTAGTACGGAGCAAATACTCGAAGCTTTCAGAGAATTAAAAAAGTAATCCAGTTTACTTAGTAAATTTGATCGTCTCAACTTTATTTTCAATTATAATTCTTGCGATATACATTCCATCAGCTAGGTTTGCGGTGCTGATTTCATAATCATTTGAAGTTGCAGTAACTTCACTTATCAACTGACCGTTCATATTGCTGATTTCTATAATAGCTCCTTCTAGCTAGCTGTGAAACAAGATAAGATTCTTTACATGATCTTGGTAATAATTAACCTTTTATAGTACTAGATCATCATTTGATAATAACGAAACTGGTTTGATTCTCAAGTTATTGAAATAAGTTTCTTCAGTAGTAAAAAATGAAAATTCAAAAATTACACAAAAAGGAATATTAGTTGCATTGGCAGCGTTTGAAACAACAAGAGTTCCTGCATTACTAGGAGGAATATTAGTTTGTGTAGATATCGCATTATTATTATTATCATCGCCTATAATAAAAGTATGCGTTGAACCACCTGTGTTTAAATAATCTACACTTATAAAATCAAAATTCTCTTGAGTACCTGTTTTAATAAGAGTTATTGTCCAATTTTGTTCAGGTCTTTTGCCACCAGTAGCTTCTAGAAACAAATCTCCAGTTCCATCATTAAATAATGCGGCATTACTCGTTGATCCATGAACCGCAGTTAATCGGTAACCTATTCCTCCTGCGGTAACATCTTGCTTCATTGTGTTTGCTGTTACCGTCGCATTATCAAAATCAAATTCAATAAATTGAGCCTGTCCGGTAAAAGCAAGAAATGTCATTAAGAAAAAAGAGTGTATACCTTTCATATTGATTGGTTTAGGTTCAAATTTAACAAACTAAATCTTAACAAAAGTGGAGCATAAAAAAACCACCTTGAATAATCAAAGTGGCTTTATATAGAAAAATGAGAAAAATATTCTCAATAAATTTATTAAGCGATAACTGCTTGTACTTTATCTGCAGCTTCTTGAAATTCTGTAGCACTTTGTACGTCCATACCAGAATTATCTATAAGTTCCTTTGCTATCTCAGCATTAGTTCCTTGCAGTCTTACGATCAATGGAACATTCATAGCATCACCCATACTTTTCTTTGCATCGATAATTCCTTGTGCTACACGATCGCAACGTACAATACCACCAAAAATATTTACAAGAATCGCTTTCACACCTTTATCCTTAAGGATAATTTTGAATGCTTCTTCAACACGTTTAGCATCGGCAGTACCACCTACGTCAAGGAAGTTTGCAGGTTCTCCACCAGCTTGTTTAATAAGATCCATAGTTGCCATTGCTAGTCCAGCTCCATTTACCATACAACCTACGTTACCGTCAAGATCAACGTAGTTCAATCCTACGGCTCTTGCTTCTACTTCAGTTGCGTTTTCTTCTCTTGTATCTCTTAATGCTTCAAGGTCTTTGTGACGGAATAATGCGTTCTCATCAAGAGTGATTTTACAATCTACTGCGATGATCGTGTTATTACTTGCTTTTAATACTGGATTGATTTCAAATAAAGCTGAATCTGACCCTACGTATGCGTTATATAAAGAGTTTACAAATTTAGTCATCTCTTTAAACGCTTTACCACTCAATCCTAGATTAAATGCAATACGTCTTGCTTGGAAACCTTGTAATCCATGTGCAGGATCTATAGTTTCTGTAAAGATTAAATGCGGCGTTTCCTCAGCAACAGTCTCGATATCCATTCCACCTTCTGTAGAATACATGATCATATTTCTACCGTTTGCACGGTCTAGAAGTACAGACATGTAGAATTCTTCTACCTCTACTTCTCCTGGCTCATATACATCCTCAGCAATAAGAACTTGGTGAACTCTCTTACCTTCAGCACTAGTCTGTGGTGTTACAAGATCCATTCCTATTATTTGTCCTGCGATTTCTTCAACTTGTTCAAGGTTTTTGGCAAGTTTTACTCCACCACCTTTACCACGTCCACCAGCATGTACTTGTGCCTTTATAACGTGCCATCCAGTACCAGTTTCTTCAGTTAATGCTTTTGCAGCTGCAACAGCCTCTGCAGCAGTTGTTGCTACTTTACCACGTTGTATAGTAACACCGTAACTAGCTAATATTTCTTTTCCTTGATATTCGTGAAGATTCATAAATGTTCTTTAAGGTTCTATGTTAAGTATAGCAAAAATAAGAAAGTGAATCTTCAATTTGAAATAAATAAACTTTTTTTAAGAACAGGTTATGAGTAATATGAGATTTTGGAATTTAGGTGGATAAATTACTGGGGTTTTGAGGATCAATAAATATCCGTTTTTCAACCTTTATCGTAATATTAGGAGGAATAGAGATGATGTAAAAACACCCTTTGCCTGTCGGCACCTGACTGCC
>JALZUY010000146.1 GCA_023301395.1 Nonlabens sp. | reverse complement strand
AAGAGCTTTCAAAGCCTCAACAGTTTGTTGCGCCGATAATGGAAAGAAAAAATCACGAGATGGGTTTTCTTCAATAATGATAATAGCGTGCGTTACTGGTACGGAAGGAATAAGAAAAAGGAATTAGAATATTTCACTGATCTAGGTTTGCATCCTGAAACAGGTAAAACATTGAAACCGATTACTGGTTATATGATTGAGAAGTGGGTTTGTGTGGACTAATATTCAAATTGATCAAAATCACTATAAATTCTATCCTTAATTTTTTGAGGAATTTCTAGTTCAGCTGCAAGAACCGACCATCTAGGAGTCAATGCTTGTACATCCTTAATAATCCCTTTAGGATTCTTAATGGCAAACTCTTCAGCAATTATTAATACATCTTTAAGTGAGATATCAGTACGTTTTCCATTGATGGATAAAGCTCTTGAGGTCGTTTTAAAAGTAAATAATGGATTTAACGCATAGGTAAGGTCGTAAGCAGGACTTAGATTCCAGCTATCAGTTTCTTTGTTATAGATAAAACTGTGATTTTTAAGATGGTCATCTACATTTTTAAAAATGAGATTAAATACCATGCGCTTGAACAGTTGCTGCACATCTTTGTGAGGTACTTTAAGAGCTAGTGCTAATTTGAATACGTTTTCATAACTGGAGTTCTCGGGTTGGCTTTTAAAGTTCCAACCTGTTAAACCGGTTACTGTAAGTACGTGTTGTTTTTCTCCATTCTGTCTGTCATAACGTAATGTAGCAAAATGTTTGTTTTCTATGAGTTTAGAAGGCATCATATCAATTCCTATTTCCTGCGCTAGTAAGTAGTAGGCATATTCTACTTTTTCTTTATTGTAGCCATCACTATCATCTAGATGAAGCTTTACTAAGTAGTGGTTGTAGTCATCACTAATTTCTTTATCACCTGCTATAATGGCTCCAGTTTCTATATGTTCTGAAATTAGAATTTTAGGCCTGGCACCACCAGCTGAAGTTCCTATTTTGAAAATGTTTAAAAGAGACAGCTCACTTAGATCTTTACCTGAAGTGTCTTCTTTTAGCTTTAAGACTTTTTCTAGTATAGAGATTACTTCATCGATATCAACTTTAGAAGTATTAGGTAACTGTTTAATAGGCTTGTATTCTAGCGCTCCCATGCCACGATCAGCAACATAGGCTAATTGTTCTAATGGTGTCACTTTTTGAATTCCTCTAGCGGTTAGCCATTCTTGAAATATGATATTACCAAAGGTATCTGGTAATGAATCGGCAATCATAGGTGGTAATCCTTGAAAAGTGTCCTGATGAAACTCTGTGAAAACTTGTGCAGGCTTAGTTCGTTTGAAAATGAAAGGGAATAAGTTCTTGTACTTTCCTGATTCTAAGAAATCTGGATTGTATTGAAAAAAGGCTTTACTTTGATCAAGGTCATAGCCCAGTTTGCCAATTTCCTCATTAAACACAATAATATCTATGATTTTTTCTCTAGCCATATTTTAGTATAAAGAGATGTCGTTTTGGCTCGTATTTGCCTTATCTATTTCATTGAATATATATGGCAAGAATCCAAAGTGATTAGCTACTTTTAGAACATTATCTAACGTGGCATTTTTACCATATTCAATATTTTGAATGGTAGCACGAGAGATGTCTAATGTCTCAGCAAGTTCTTCACGAGATAGATTATTAGATTTACGTAACTGCTTACAAGTCTCACCAATCTTTACCTTTACATCTTTTATGGTTACTACATTTAACATAAATAACTATTATATTAGTCAAATATACCTAATAAGCATCTTTAATACTAATATATTGGTTTTTTTAAATGTTTTAGGATTGGTTAATTTATCATTTATAGAAAGTAACCAATCATTAACAATGAGTTTATAAATCAACTATTCTTCCTCATCATCAATTTTATTTTGATAAAATATAATCCCTAGATCATAAATCATTCTACGTAATGAGTACATAAAATCTAGCTGCTTAGTTAAGCAAATACATTCTTGTAATCTTTCAGAATCTTCGCTACCTCCAAAGAACTCCATAGAGGCTTCTGTGCAACCTACGAGGCTATTTTGAAATAGCCTGTCCCTTATAAGGGGTTGTATTGAAATAGAACTAGTTATCAAACTAATTACTTAGATAGTATTTGAAATTATAAAAGGGAAGTCATAAACGGCTTTCCTTTTATTGTCTCTTAAAGAGCTATTGATTTAATGGCATAGTGGTGCAACCAACGAGGGCATTTTGAAATATCATGTTCCTTATAAGGGATTGGAGATGTACTAGGATGTACCAAAGATAGAAACATAACAAACTATTATACAAGTAAAAATCGTATAATTCGTTGAAATACAGGTTGTTATTTGTTATAGTTGTATTTTACTTCCCTTTGTTTCCTATCCTTACTTCCCAATACAAAACTGACTAAAAATATTACCCAGCAATTCATCGTTGGTGATCTCACCAGTAATAATGCCTAAAGACTCTGCTGTGGCACGTATGTCGATGGCTAGGAATTCACTAGAAATATCATTCTCGATTCCTTGTTGAACTTCCAGTAAAGAGCCATAAGCGCTTTGTAGCGCATCATAATGACGAGCATTACTAACGATAGTGTCATCTTGAGATAAAGCGCCACTTTTAAAACTACCTACAAGAGCCGTTTTTAATTCTTCCACACCAGTACGTGATTTTGCACTCAATGATATTAAAATAGTATTTGGAGACTTGGTGCTGATTTGTTTAGTGATCTCAGCATGTTCTAGACCGTTGATTTGATCTAGTTTATTCAATATAACCACTAGTGGTTTATCTGGGAATTTTTCACGCATGATTTGTATGCGCATTAAACAATGGATGATTCTAGGTCCCGTATTTAATTGCGTCGCGTCCAGTAGATATAAAACCAACTTAGATTGTTCCGCTTTGGCATAAGAACGCTGGATTCCCATTCCTTCAATAGTGTCAGTCGTTTCACGCAATCCTGCGGTGTCAATGAGACGGAAACGTACTCCTTCAATATTAATCTCGTCTTCTATAGAATCACGAGTTGTCCCAGCAATGTCACTAACTATCGCTTTTTCTTCATTAAGTAGTGCGTTGAGCAAGGTCGATTTACCTACATTAGGTTCGCCCACAATTGCCACTGGAATTCCAGTTTTAAGGACGTTTCCTAGCGCAAAAGAATCAATTAGTTTTCTTAAAGTCTGCTGACTTTCAGAAAGCAATTTTTTCAAATCGTCTCTGTTTGCAAACGCGACATCTTCCTCGCTGAAGTCTAGTTCCAGTTCTATTAAACTCGCAAAGTTGAGTAACTGTCCACGCAAGTCTTTGAGCTCTGTAGAAAAACCACCGCGCATTTGTTGTAAAGCGATTTGATGAGCCGTTTCACTTTCACTAGCAATAAGATCAGCAACAGCTTCGGCTTGATTTAAGTCCATTTTTGCATTGAGAAAGGCTTGTAGAGTAAACTCACCAGCATTTGCCATGCGCGCACCTTTTTTAAGGCACAGTGCTATAATTTCTTGTTGTATATAAATAGAACCATGGCAAGATATTTCTACCACGTGTTCACCAGTGTAGGAGCGAGGTGCATTAAATTTAGTGAGTAAGACTTCATCTACCATACGGTCGCCATCGTAGAGATGACCTAAGGTGACTGTGTTTGCACCTAGTTTTGTGTAGAGTTCAGGAGATTTTGAGGAGTCCGCTTTCGCGAAAGCAGGAACAAAAATCCCACTCGCTATTTCATGAGCCTCAGAACCCGATAATCTTACAACCGCAATCGCACCAGAACCAGCTGGAGTAGCAAGAGCTACAATAGTATCATTTTTATACATAATACAAAGGTAAAAAGAAGCAAGCAGTAACTGGTGTGAATGAAGTGAGAATTCTTGAACCGTTTGAAAACAACCCAACAACCCAGCGACTCAAGAGTCTAATAACCTAAATAACAGAGGCCTATCCTTTAGGGCTAGAGAAAGATTTCGGTTAAAAACCTAGCGACCCAATAACCCAGCAACCTAAATCCCAATAACCCAAAAATCTATAAAATCCCCTAACTTTACACCATGTATTCAAGAGAAGAAGCAAAAGAAATAAGACAGCAATTCTGGACCATGTTTGGGAAACGATATGATCGTAAATGGTTGTTGTATAATACTAAAGTCAAGGACATCGTGCTCAAGTTCTCATTTGAAGATAGGCGTGCGCTTGTATCCATAGATATAGAACACGACGACTCTTTCTATAGAGATTACTACTTTGAAAAACTTGTGAGTTTACAAGCTATCTTAAAAGATGAAGTCTCACAAGAAATCATTCTCGATGCAGACTATGTTCTCGAGTCTGGAAAGCACATTTCTAGAGCTTATATAATGCTGGAAGGTGTTAAAATCCAAAAGAAAACCCAGTGGCCAGAGGTTTATGAATTCTTTCATGAACATATGGATCGTCTGGAAATTTTCTTTTGGGAATACAAGGATTTTATAGAGAGTTAATTACTCGGTAATAAATTGAGCGATGGTTTCAATAGGCTTGCGCTCCGGTAATTCATGTATCTCTTTATCGTAGGTTCCTAGATAGAAAAACCCTAAGAATTTCTCGTTTTTTTCAACCTTAATTCCTTCAAATTTGCTCATATCTGCAAACGGTTTAGGAGAACTCCAGTAGCATCCATAACCTAGGTCATGGGTTGTTAACCACATGTTTTGCACACTCATGGAAACCGCTGCGATTTCTTCCCATTCTGGTACAGATTCTTTTTCATCTCTATGCAAGAATATTAATATAACGGCACTCGATTTTAAAGGGTTCTCTTGAAATTTTTTAAGTTTGAATTTCTTGTGACCTTCTACTTTTGAATAAGCCGTGGACATAAAGTCTGCAAATCGTGATAGTGCTGTTCCTGTAATTACTTTATAGCGCCATGGTTCTGTTTTACGATGATTAGGAGCCCATCTTGCACTGTCTAGAATCCGTGAAAAATCCTTTTCTGGGATAGTTTCACCAGTATAGTTCGCAGGAAAAACACTGCGTCGTGATCGTATGATTTCTTGAAGCATCTTTTTTTGGAATAAAGATAATGTAGTTTACGCTTTCGCGAAAGCGTGATAAGTAAACTCTTTTTATCTACAATGCATCTTAATATGATTAACTATGGTAATCGTTTTATTCTTAATACAATAATATTCATATATTTGAAATGTAGATTTATGACTTGAATATCCGAGCTCTGTTATTGAAGTAAAATTGAATCTCATTCCCTTGCAAATAAAATCCCCATTTTATTTAATCATCACTACTTTATGTTCAGAAAATGTGCTCTTTTGATTTTAATGACTTCTTTATTGATGCAGTGTAATCAAAAGAATGATGAAAATTTAGACCAAGCCGTAGTGTCACTTCTTGATAAATCAAAAAAAGTATCTCAAGACTCCACTTTTTTCTATTTATCACAAGCAAAAGTTATTTTAAAAGGACATTTAGATTTACCGGACTCTCTAAGAGCAGAGAATAACTATTTAATGGGTGAACATTTTTATTCAAAAAATGAGCTTGATAGCGCTTCTGTTTATTTCCATAACGCGACAGATTATGTGCGAGATTCTATGACTAATAGTCGAGAACGAGATTACTTCTATAGAGCATGGAACGCTTACTATACTTTAGGTAAATATGGCGATTGTTTTACTCTAAGTGATAAACTTAGATCTAGAATTAGTAAAGATGATTACTTAGGTTATCATTTATCATACTATCTAGATGAGTTTGCCTTTAAAGGAACTAGACAGTATCTAAAGGCTGTGAAAAGTAATAATTTAAGAATCGCGGTCTTAAAAAAGGCACATGACACGGTGAAAATTCCCGATGCCTTACTTGCAAGAGCAGATATAATGTATAACAATCTTAATGATAAAGAGGAAATATTTTCAATACTGGATAGTCTAATACAAAAAAAAGAATCTCTTTCAAATAAAAACTTAGGTAATGTTTATTTAAATTATGGAGTTTATCTTTTTTTTGAAAAGGAATATTTAACATCACTTAATTCTTATAAACTGGCTTTAAAACACAGGAAGAAAGATCTTAACAATAATGGGAGTTTAATAAGAGGATATTCAAATATTGCCGAAGTTTTAATTGAGTTGAATGATTTCAAAAAAGCTCAAACGTATTTAGATTCTGCATACTCTTTTGGGCTTAATAATATCAACCATAAGGATAGGAAGAATTTAATGCGATATCAGTTAAGATTGTCTACTTCTAATAGTAACGAGTATAAGATTCTTCAACAATTATTAGATTCATTATCAATAGTACAGGATAATGTTTACAACAAGAAAATAAACACAGAACTCAAAGAACTATCTCAAGCTAATCAAGAAAAAGAGCTAATTCTAATTAACAATCAAGAAAGTGAACTTGCTGCATTGCGATTTAAATGGGCGCTTATTGTAGCTGCTATTGCTAGTATCTTATTTATCTTGATAGGATACTTGTTTTATAGACAGCGTAAATTAAAATTTGAGAGACAAGATTTGCAAATGCAACAACGTCTATTACAGTCACAAATGAATCCTCATTTTACATTTAATACTTTAAATGTGATACAAAATCAAATTAGTGTAAACCCTAATAGTGCAAAGAACTACCTACTTAAATTTTCAAGATTACTACGATTGATTTTAGAAAATTCTACATCAAATTATATTCAATTAGATCAAGTTATTGAATCCTTGAAAAAATATATGGATTTACAATTATTGCGTTATCCTGATCTATTTTTTTATGAGATAAAGATAGAGAATATGGTTGAAGATGATTTGATTTTTATTCCACCCATGTTGATACAGCCATTCATAGAAAACAGTATTGAACATGGTTTTAGTTCCATTGATTATTCAGGTGAAATCAAGTTAACTCTTGAGAAAAATAAAGATTTTATAGTTTGTTCTATTGAAGATAATGGAAGTGGTTATGACTTAGATAAGCAAGAGAGTAAAAGAGTGAGTTCAGTCAAATTAATATCTAGGTTTCTAGAAAAATTGACCAAAAAAGAAATAGAAATAATTGATAAATCAAAAGGGAATAAAGAATTATCGGGCATTATTACTAAAATTTTAATTCCGTATAAATATTCAGAGTATGATTAATACTATAGTAATAGATGATGAAGCCTTTGTAAGAGAAGAGGTGAAGCAAAAAATCAAATCATTCTACTCAAATCAAATTACAGTCGTAGCAGAAGCTGGTAATATAAAAGATGCAATAAACGCTATTGAAAATCACAAACCTGATTTACTTTTTCTTGATGTTCATTTAAAAGAAGGTACTAGTTTTGACATTTTAAATGCCGTGACCTATAAAGGTTTTGAAGTCATATTTGTTACAGGCTATGATAATCATGCTATTACTGCCATTAAAGTAGGTGCGCTGGATTATGTACTTAAGCCTATAGATGATGATGAATTTAAAGAAGCTGTTGATAAAGCTATTGAAAACAGCGTTAAGGAGAATCATCTTGAAAAACTGATTGCAGTCTCCAGTGATTATTTTAAAAGTGCAGAAAAAAAGCGAGTGATTCTTAAAACAGCAGATTCTGTCTATGCAGTTAATGAAGAAGATATTTTGTTTTGTAAATCTGATGGAAATTACACTTCATTTTTTATTCAAAATTCAAAAACTATAGTCGTTTCTAAGCCTATTAATAAAATAGAAGAGATAGTATCTAAAAAAGATTTTGTAAGATGTCATCAATCTTATTTAGTAAATAAGAATCACGTATCTAAATTTGATAAGCAAGGTTATTTAATTTTAAGTAAAGAAATAAAAGTACCTGTTTCTAGTAGACGTAAAGATTACGTTATTGATAGAGTTTTTAGTTAATACGCATTTGAATTAACTCATTGCACTTATGTAATAAGTACTAACTAATTTGAAAAACTTCTTTAGATTAATCATAAATAATCATTAATTGTGCTAATCATATATTATTTTAAAAAAAAGCAAATGAAAAATTTTAAGCCCTTATTATTATTATTATTATTATGCATTATAATTTCATCATGTCAGGTTGATAATGAGATTTTAGATAATAACGATTCAGAAAGCATAGAGCAAAAGAGATTTAGCGGAGTTACAGGAAGTTCAGAACCTCAGGTAGGTAGCCCTGAATTTTTTGAAGGAGTTTTACAATGGGTTTCTTTTATTACAGCAGAAACTATAATAAATGATGATGCAGCAAAACAAGAATTCGTAAACGCATTAAATGGTGGAGATGCAATAAAGTTAGAAGATTTATTAGATAATGATAATACGAGTACGGCTCATTTCTATTCATCATTTAGAGACA
>JALZUY010000145.1 GCA_023301395.1 Nonlabens sp. | reverse complement strand
GGATTTTCTAATAAAAACTCCATTACTTCATCTAGATAACCTTGTGTCTCTTTAGAAAAGTATGTTCGAGAATTTATTTTTTTCATTAACCCAGTATATTCATTAACAGTAGAACTAGGTAAATTGTCTGACCAAACATGTTGAATATCCATGCTTAAATCTCCAATATCATCTTTGTAATTTGGGTTAGATAATAATTTATTATGTATTTGATTAGTAGTCTCAATGTAATCTTCAATACTTAAGTTTCTTAAAGCGGTTGCTAGTTCTTTACCAGTTAGTTTAGGGAACTTTTCTTTTCCAACGAATAGTGCTGAAACGATGTGGTAAAATTTTGAATGATTTTTGATGTTTAAACTATCTATACGATTGTTTATATTTTGTAATCCCAGTTTCTCACTCAACCATTCTGTATTTGCATTAGAACTATACTTTATCATCCCTTTTGCAATTTCTTTAATACTAATACTATCGTTTTTTATTTTATTACTTATGGATTTTAGCCAATTGGGATGAGCTCCACCATCTGTATTTGGAACATAAAAATTATCTAAATCTGTAACTGAAATGTTTTGATCTGGATCTAACACTCCTTGATCACATTGTTCTGCATACTCAATAGCCAAAATAATTTTTACCGTACTAGCTAGCGGCATCATATCATACACATTCTTTTGTGCTATAATAGTATCATTACGTACTAGTTTAATGGCAGATTTATCTGGATGCTCCATTAAGAATTCTAGCACTACATTTTCCGAAGGGCTCAACTTGTATATGCTGATTGCCGCAACTATTATTATTAACCCAATAATAATCCCAAGTCCAATTAGAATTTTCTTTAGCATAGTTTATATTTCGTTCCTTCAAACCGACTTCGACAAGCTCAGCCTGACATAATTTAATTTTAATTACATTATTACTCACTGTTATTAAAAACTAAAAGACTAAATCAGCTCCTTCAACTCCTCAAAATCAAGTCCGCCATAATTACCGCTGCTCATCATAAGAACTGCTGTATGGTCAAAATCTTGATTGAAAAGCCATTCTTTAAAATCGGCAGGATCCGTCATAATGATTAAATCATCTCTGTCAAAAGATTCAAAAATTTGTTGCTTACTTATAGGTTCTAGTTTTTTAATCTCTACCGCATGCGGACTATAGAAAACTACGGCAACATCAGCCGCATCGAGTGTATTTTTATACTGAACAAGAAACTCTGGATTCAAACTAGAATACGTATGTAGTTCTAAACAAGCGATAAGTTTGCGTTCACTATATTGATTACAAACAGCACTAGTGGTAGCCTCAACTTTACTAGGCGAATGCGCAAAATCCTTATAAATCACACAATTCTTGTTCTCGGCAACTTTTTCTAAGCGTTTGGAAGCACCTTTGAAGGATGCTATTGCTTCATAGAAATCATCTTCGTCTATTCCCATGTGCTGGCAAATCCATTTCGCGCCAGCGAGATTAGATAAATTATGTTTCCCAAAAATCTCAATAGGCATATCACCTTCAGGAGTTGCTAGGTAAGTAGTTCCATTAGTTATAGTATGCTCAGGAATAGTGTAAGCGTGTTTGCGAGTAGGCTTAGTCGCAGCCTCGGCAATTTGCTTTACGGCATCATCATCATCGTTATAGACTAGAATACTACCGTTACGCATGCATTCTACAAATTCCTCAAACTGACTCAAGTAGTTTTCCCAAGTCGGAAATACATTAATGTGATCCCAGGCAATTCCAGAGATAAGAGCAATATTAGGCTGGTACAAATGGAACTTAGGTCTGCGATCAATAGGGCTTGATAGATATTCATCGCCTTCTAGGATCATGAACTCATTATCATCAGTAAGATGCACCATAGTTTCAAAACCTTCCAGTTGTGCGCCTACCATATAATCTACCTCGCGATCGTGGTAATGCATCACATGTAATATCATAGAAGTAATGGTAGTTTTACCATGGGAACCACCTATTACTACTCGTGTTTTATTTTTAGATTGCTCATATAAATACTCAGGATAGCTGTAGATTTTCACACCTAGTTCTTGAGCTTTTAAGAGTTCAGGATTATCTTCTTTGGCATGCATACCTAAAATTACCGCATCAAGATCTGTGCTGATATGTGCAGGATCCCAACCCATTTGATCAGGTAGTAAACCATATTTGTTAAGTCTAGATTTACTAGGTTCAAAAATAGTGTCATCACTACCAGTAACTTGATATCCTTTATGATGTAACGCAAGAGCGAGATTGTGCATGGCACTGCCGCCTATTGCGATAAAATGTACGCGCATATTAAATAACTTTATAATATGTAAAGCTACTAATAAAAGGCTGGAATGACTAGTAAATAGACCGTTTAGTAGACTTAATCACCTGCAAGATCGTGGTCTTTCTTAAGTCGAGAGATTTCCTCCAGTAAACTAGAATCTTTATGAACAACATAAGCATCTTGAAGAGTAATTAGAGCTTTAAGATATTCCTCAGTTCTTTTCTCGTAGAGCGATGCCAGTTTCTTATAAGTAGTTAGAGAACCACCTATTTCAATCGCTTTCTTATAACATTTCTCGGCAGCTCGATATTCCTTGTCATATTCTTCAATATAACCTTGAGCGAGATATCCATCAACAGGCGAGATCTCTTTAAGTTCGTTAGCATACTTGTGACTCATCTTAATAGAACCACCTATGATACCTGGTAATTCACAATATAGTTGCACCAGTGCCCATCTTGTTTCAATATGATTAGGATCTAAAGCAGCTGCTTTTTTCAAATGATATTTCACGTCATCTATAATACCTAATGCGCTCATTTTAGAAATTTCCTTGGCATGTAAACCTAGTGTTCCACCATAGAGAAAATGGTAGTCGGCATTTAAGTTGTCTAGTTCAACCAGTTTTTTATAATATGGAATGGCCGTTTTATATCGCTCACCATAAGATTCAATATCACCTAGACGGCGCAATAATGTTTGATCAGTTGTGTTTTCTAGCAGTAGAGATTTGAAAATGGGTTTTGCCTCTTCATACTTCTTAAGATTGAATAAGGATTCCGCTTCCGCGAAAGCGTCCTGACTCAAGCCCATTGCACTACATAGTAGTATTATGATAAAAAGCATTTTTTTCATGATTTAAAAATATCAAAAAGTAAGCCAACACAGATTAAGGAGTTGTTAAATTCAGTTATGACTTATAAATTTTAATCTTGAATCACATGTTAGTTTGAGCGTAGTCGAGAACAGTTTTAAGAAATTTGATTTTATTTCAAACGTAGCATTTCGAGAACCTCAATGCTCATTCTGGAAATAAAAGCGAGGGCTGAGGTTCTCGAAGTTCGCATTATTAATTATGAACGCAAAATCTATAAATTTTAACTTTGAATCAAATGTCAGTTCGAGCAGAGTCGAGAGCTGTTTTA
>JALZUY010000144.1 GCA_023301395.1 Nonlabens sp. | reverse complement strand
GAGCTTACCACAGCCTGGAAAACCTCTTGCCCTAAAACATTGTAAAGAACGACATTGATCTGGTCACCAGAAAGTTCATTATTAAAAGCAACATTAAAGTGATCCGTAGCTGGATTAGGGAAAATACTAAATGAATCTAATTGATCTTCACTAGTGGTTGAGAAAGTACCTTGATCTCCTCCAGTTACAACCAATGCAAAATCTTCATCACCACCTTGTAATGTTCCTTTATGAGATACCGTAATCGTGTAATCTCCAGATGGGTTATCTATTTCAATTTTTTCAAATGTGTCAACGTTATTACTTCCAGTACGTGTAGCTGGAAAATTAGGCGATTGTGGATCGAGTTTCCAAGGAAAATAAGTTGTTCCTGCCGCACTTGTAACTATAATATCGATATCGTTTCTTAAAGATGGAGTACTATCATCTTCTGGCCCATTGTTAGGTCCTACTGCTGGATCATACCAGCAAACAGAAACAATAACCTTTGCTGCAGTGTTTGCAGAAAATGATTGAGTTATCGTCGTGCCTTGTGCAATATTCATTTCATTTATAAAAGAATCACCTCCATTATTCTGAATAGCCAATGCAGCCGCCTCAGTATTTAAAAGTCCCCAACCAAATTGATAATCTGGACCATCAGCCGTTCCTGCTTCTCTTACTGTGTGAAGCACAAGTCCTTTAAGAGTTGCAGCTCGCATGTATTCATTATTTAAAGAATTATAATATTGCTGTAATAATATCAATCCACCAGATACTGCTGGTGTTGCCATACTTGTACCTTGTCTAAATATATAAGACGAAGTAGTTGAATTATCTGTAGAGAACATCGCTACACCTTTAGTTGAGATATCTGGCTTAACACGTCCATCATCTGTTGGACCCCATGAGCTAAAGTTTGACATAGGCACTGATGCAGGACTACTATAATTTGGATTTCCTATAGTAGCTCCTACTACTAAAGGATTCTTCGCCATATTTTTACCTGTTAAAATATCATGTCCATTTTTTGTAGGATTAAAACCATCGTTCCTATCATTACCTGCCGCAAGAACCGGCAAATAATAAGGTGCTGAATAAGTAATATTGTCCCAGTTTGTTGCTGTAATTGTGTATTTACCTAATTGAGCTTGTGGTACATTTGAAATAATCAATCCATAACTATGATTTGAAACTAACATTCCTTGATTAGCTTCTCCTATAATCTCAGAAGTATCATTATTGAAATCGTAAGATTTCAAGGTCGCCTGTGGCGCTATTCCAACAGCATTGGGATTAGTATCATCTGCTATAATGGTACCACCTACATGTGTTCCATGACCACTAGATCCAGATAAAAACTGGCCAGAAACAACACGTCCAGTTAATGCCTCATGAGTATCCATAACTTTTCCTCCATCCCATATTCCTACTTCCATATTTTGACCTTCAACGTTGATACCTAAAGCACCGCCATTCCAAAGTTCATTTGCTCCTTGCATTAAACCTGCAATTCTATTTGTAGTAGTCCTATAAATGGGACCTTTTTCACTTACTTCATATAAATGAGCCTTCTGTCCATTATCTAATATTTTAGTAATAGGCCAGTTGTTTAATTCTGCAGCAGCATAAACACGTGTTAATCTCGCATTTTCTTGAGAAATTAAATCTTGTCTTAACTCTTCTAATTGCTCTTGATCATAATCTTTAGTGATTTGAGCGCGCTCAGCCTCTGTTTGCGCAAATGAAAGACCTGAACTAAGCAATGCTAATCCAAGTATAAGTGTGGTCTTTTTCATATTTTTATTTATAAATAGGGTTCTTTTGTTAATAAATGAATCTTAACATTGTTTAGATTAAAATATCTTTGTAATGCTAACCTTATTAAGGTCGAAAAATACATAAAATAATTACAAGTTAGATTATTCTTCCAACATCTTAAATTATGGTTTACACTTCTTAAATCATGTTCTACTATTCTTTTCTAGTTGATTTAAAACATTAATAATTCTTTACTAATCATAAAATAAAGATATAAAAAACTATTTCAATTTAATGAAGTGATTTATATTTAAAGTAGAGAACTTATCTAACGATTAATTTTCTTGTACTTGCAGTAACACCGTTTCCTACTCTTACTAGGTAGATTCCAGAATCTAAGTTAGCAGTAGAAATACGTTGTTCAAAAACACCGTTATTGTCATAAGATCTAGATAGTATCTCTTGTCCTAAAATGTCGTAAAGAACTACGTTGATCTGGTCACCAGAAAGCTCATTATTAAAAGCAACATTAAAGTGATCTGTTGCTGGATTAGGGAAAATACTAAATGAATCTAATTGATTTTCACTAGTTGTTGAGAAAGTGCCTTGATCAGCTCCCGTAATAATTAACGAAAAATCCTGAGCTCCAAGAAATAAATTCCCTTTGTGAGTAACAGAAATCGTATATACTCCTGAAGGATTATTAATTTCTATTTTCTCAAAATTATCAACATCATTAGTTGTATTGTTAGTGGCAGCAAACGCTGGTGACGAAGGATCTAAGCTCCATGGATAATAAGTATTACCATTACTATCAGTAATAACAAGATCAAGATCATTAGTAATTGCTTTACGAGGTATATCTACCGATGTTATATCAGGTGCTGTGAACGGCTGAAGGGATCTAAAGTCTGTCCATGAAATTGAAACTGTTAACTTATCACCTCCGGTAACCATAAATGCAGATTTTGAATATGAGTTTGAACTATTAGTTAGAGCTAATTCCTCAATTGATGCACCACTTCCATCATTTTGTATAGCAATAGCTGCTGCTTCAGTATCTAAAAGTCCCCATCCAAATTGATAATCAGGTCCGTCAAATGAACCAGCTTCCTTAACTGTATGAAGCGCTAACCCTTTAACAGTAGCGGCTCTCATGAATTGAGAATTTAATGAATTATAATATTGTTGTAATAACAATAAACCTCCAGAAACAGCTGGAGCAGACATACTTGTTCCGCTTATAGTGGCGTATCCAGAGTTTCCTAAATTATGGTAGGTAGAAAGCATATTAACACCTTTAGTTGTAATATCCGGTTTAACTCTTCCATCATCTGTAGGTCCCCAAGAACTAAAACTTGACATAGGTACTGAAGCAGGGCTACTATAATTAGGGTTACCTATGGCAGCACCTACTATCATTGCGTTTTTAGACATTTTATCGCCTGTCAACAAATCGTAGCCATTATCTCCCGGATTTACTCCTATATTTCTAGAATTCCCAGCTGACATAACTGGCAAATAATAAGGCGCATTAAATGTAATAATATCGACAGCTGCTGCGTCAGCTTCATATCTACCTAATCTTGCTATATTCACGTTTTGAGAAGGTATTCCATAACTGTGATTTGATATCAATAGTCCATTACTAGCTTCAGCAGTCATTTCCGAAGTATCATTTCCGAAATTGTAGAATCTAGCACTCGCCTGTGGAGCTATACCTTTTGCATTAGCATTCGGCCCATTTGCAATGATTGTGCCCGTTACATGAGTTGCATGATCATCATCTCCAATATTTGCAGATGCAACTGGAGCTTCTCCTGGAGTAACTCTTCCCACTAGAGCTTCATGAGTTTGCAAAACTCTAGCTCCATTACTTGAACCGTCCCATACACCTACGATCATATTCTGCCCTTCAATGTTTATACCTAAAGAACCATTATTCCACAATTCATTTGCTCCTTGCATTAACCCAGCTATTCTATTGAGTGTAGCCATATAGATAGGCTCGCCATTAACAACATCATAAATATATCCTGATGAACCATCATTAAACTCCTTTTGTAAAGGCCATCCATTTTCAATCGCAAGACGCGTTGCTCTATTTGAACGTTCTTCATGCTCTGCTTGAAATCCAACCCTAAGCTCCTCAAGCTTTTCTTGATCGTAATCTTTAGTGATTTGAGCTCGTTCAGTCTCAGTTTGTGCAAATGAAAGACCTGAACTAAGCAATGCTAATCCAAGTATAAGTATGGGCTTTTTCATATTTTTGTGTTATAAATAGTGTTCTTTTGTTAATAAGTATCTCTCAACATTGTTTAGATTAAAATATCTTTGCAGTGCTACCCTTATTAAGGTCGAGAATCACATAAAAAGTTACAAGGTTAGATTACTTTTAACTAATTCTAACAATACAAATAAGCATTAATAGTATCACAAAAGCATAACACAATATGAAATTTATTGTCTCAAGTTCTTATTTACAAAAACACCTTCAAATGTTAGGTGGCGTTATTAATAGTAACAACACCTTACCTATCCTTGATAATTTCTTATTGGAATTGAATGGTAAGGAACTAAAGGTATCTGCATCGGACATGGAAACTACCATCTTAACTGGTCTAGAAGTAGAAAGCGAAGATGATGGTAACATTGCTATTCCAGCAAAATTATTATTAGACACTTTAAAAACATTCCCTGAGCAGCCACTTACTTTTAGTGCCGATAAAAATATAATGACTATAAGTCATGATAAAGGAAGTTCAGAAATTGCTTGTGCGAGTGGAGAAGAGTTCCCTAAAGCAGTTAGTTTATCGGACCCTAGTAGTACTACTATCCTAGGTGACACACTAGCTACAGCTATCAACAAGACTATTTTTGCTGCTGGTAATGATGACCTTAGGCCTGTAATGTCAGGAGTATTCTTTCAATTTTCAACAGACTCTTTAACTTTTGTAGCTACTGATGCTCACAAATTAGTAAGATACCGTAGAGAGGATTTAAAAGCAAATGAAACTGCTGAGTTTATCATGCCTAAAAAGCCATTGAATTTATTAAAAGCAATGCTTCAAGGAAGTGAAACCGAAGTTCTTATTGAATATAACGATAGTAACGCACAATTCACATTTGACTCGACCAGTATTATTTGTAGATTAATTGATGGAAAATACCCTAATTATGAAGCTGTAATTCCTAAAGAAAACCCAAATAAATTAATTATTACGAGAAATCAATTCTTGAACTCTGTAAGACGTGTTAGTATTTTTTCAAATAAAACAACACACCAGATTAGACTTAAAATGGCTGGAGCTGAGTTGAACATATCTGCTGAGGATCTTGATTATAGCAACAAAGCAGACGAGCGTTTAACTTGTGATTATCAAGGGGACGATATGCAAATAGGTTTTAACAGTCGTTTCTTAATTGAAATGTTGAATAACCTAAACTGTGATGACGTATCTCTTGAAATGTCTATGCCTAATCGTGCTGGCATCTTAACACCAGTAGATGGCCTAGACGAAGGTGAGCAGGTAACTATGCTGGTAATGCCAGTAATGCTTAATCAATAGCATAAAAATAATAAAAAAGGCTCGCAATGCGAGCCTTTTTTATTGTTCTTAATATTTTCAACATCTACAAATAACGCTTTCTAATGACGTTTTCATGATGCTTAGTATGTCCTGCTATTAAAAAAGGAATAACTCTCACACTCATCAAACTATCACTTGCTGTACCTTGAATTATCAATTGCTCGTCAGTAACGCCATTGAATAATGCGATGGTTGCATTTCTAGTTGCTTTAAAGGACTGTATTAGGTCTGCTTTCGCGAAAGCGTGGTTCTCATAATCTACAGCAAATACATCTTGATCAAATCCGGATAAAGGAGTTAAGTCTCCTCTCATAAAACGCAGTGCTCTGTAAGCAAAAACACGTTCTGTATCTATATTATGCATGATGACTTGAGCTATAGTCCATTTATCAGAACCATAGCGATAGTCCAAATTTTTATCAATAGAATTAATAAAATCTAAACTCTCTTGCAATCCTATATTCAAAGCTTCATGAACTGAGGTAGATCCATGAACTAAGTTTAAATAATCAGTATAATAGGAATTGAATTCCTTAGGTAATAAATCAGATCTCTTCATCTATAAGTCTTGAAAAACTTTGTGTAATAATCTTTTCTTATCATTTATGCTTTCTTCAAGAGAAATCATAGTTTCTGTGCGGCTTACACCATCAATATCATCCAGAGTAAAAATGATTTTTTTTGCATGTGTAGTGTCCTGAGCACGTATTTTACAGAATATATTGAATTTACCAGTAGTTATGTGAGCTACAGTAACATAAGGTATCTCTTTAATGCGACTAATTACAAACTGAGTTTGAGAGGTTTTTTCTAGATAAACTCCTATATAAGCTATGAAAGTGTATCCTAATTTTTGATAATCAACTGTTAATGAAGAACCTTGAATAATCCCACTTTCTTCCATCTTTTTAACACGCACGTGAACAGTTCCAGCAGAGATATTGAGTCGCTTTGCGATATCAGTAAAAGGTGTTCTTGTATTCTCTATAAGCACATCTAGTATTTGCTTATCTATATCATCAATCCTGGCCATGTCGTTTTTTATCAATTATTTACAAAAAAACATAATTTCATAAGATAAATCTCAATAAAAATGAATTTTATCAATTTATTAATAGAAAATACAGATATCTAGGTTATTACTAATAAATTTTTGATTTACTGAAATCTCAAAATCTATTTGATCCTTATCTGACTTTAAATCTATGACTCTATGTGCGTTAACAACCTTGATATCATTAACACCAGAGAGTATAGGAACAAAATGAAGCAGATTATCTTTTAAAACTTCTTTATACATGATACTAAGATCTACATTTTTACGTCCAGAAGGAACATTTTTAATGAGCACATCACAATAGTTAGTTTCGATAGCACTAATGGAATTATAACTCGTTATCACTTCTTCATCATTAATCTTATTATTCTCTTCTATAAACTTTATTGCAGATTGTAAAGACAAGGTTATCAATTCCATTGTTTTATTGCGATAATAATCCTCATCTGACTGTCCAGCTTCAAAAAGTATGGTAGGAGTTCCTAATGCTTGAAAAGTATCACCTACACAATTTGCATTAAAACCGTCTCCATATCGCCCTATTTGTGAAATTGCATTCTCATTAATAGATCCTACCATATGGTTTATGATACTCATCGCTTTAATTCTAGCAGGTGTTACGTCTCGATTTTGATTTGCTGCTGGAGAAAGAAAAGAACACTGTACCGCATGTGAACCACTAGGTATTCCATAAATGGTTCTTTGATCATGTAAATTGAAACAGTAATCTGGTTTAAAAGTATCAAACACACTTCTTAATAATTGACTTTCGGGTTGAGATAAATTTTGAGCATCGCGATTTAAATCTATATTATTTGCGTTTTCTCTGGTCCAATGAGATAATCCGTCAGGATTTAAAACAGGAATTATATATAATTTAAATTTTGATTGTAATTCTGATTTTAAAAACCAATCTACAAACATTAGTAAAGATCTAGTAGTCGTAGATTCATTACCGTGCATTTGAGACCACATTAAAATCTTATGTTTTCCAGAACCTAAAGTAAGTCCATAAATAGGAATCTCTAAAACAGATTTTCCTAGCTCGATCATTTGGGTAGAAGATGAAGGCTCATTATCTAACACCATATTTAATACATCCATAAAACTGGAATAGGAGAAGTACCTATTATCTATTACAGATTTCATAAAATCTGGTGCTGTATAAGCGCTCATATCAAGTGTTTCTAATTGTAACACAAATGTAACTCAGTTTCAGTTTACAGATGTAAACAATGCGATAGTCACAATTGTAAACAAAAGAATAAGAGGATTTGTTTACAGTTGTAATCAAACCTATATTCATAACCCATAGATAATCACACGTTTTAAGTTAGCTCATACACTAACAACCCTATACCTACATTAAGAATCATGTTACCAAAGACTTAATCATTATTAATTAAAGTTATAATTCATGTTATATCGTGTATACTCAAGTATTTCTTGTGTATGAAAGAGATAATGTTTAGTTTTGTAAACACATAAATATAAATATTTATGTTTACAAATGTAACGAATGGTCAACTCAGCAGATTTCACGAAAAGGATTAACAAAATCATGGAAAAAAATGATTTAAATGCATCCTCGTTTGCTGAAGCGATTAACGTAGGACGTAGTTCTATTTCTCATATACTGTCTGGCAGAAACAAACCAAGCCTAGATCTAGTAATGAATATTGTAGGTCAATTTCCTGAAGTTGATCTATACTGGTTGCTCAATGGAAAAGGAACTTATCCTAAAACGGAACAAGCTGCTGCTCCACCAGTTTCTGTAATTCCACCTGTTACATCCACAGCTCCATCTACTCCTAAAATGGAAACTATACCTGTAGAAGAAAAATCAAATAGCACTACTCCCGATTTATTTTCTACTACTCCTTTAAAGAACGATCTCGAAGTGGATAAAAATAATTTAGGGAAAAGTATATCAAAAATAATCATACTCTATTCTGATGGAAGTTTTAAAGATTACGTTCCTGAATAGAAAAGCTAATGCTTAAATTTGTTTAAAAATTAGTATGCGATTTTTAGTCGTTATTTTACTTCTCATATTTACCTCTTCTTGTTACCAAGTAGAAAGAGATTGCTCAAAATTTAAAACCGGCACCTTTTTATGGGAACAGGAATCTGGAGGAAAACTTTTGAAAACTACATTTACCAGGACTAAAGAATTCCAGATTGAAAATTATGAAGGTGTAATTGATAGTTCTCGTGTCGAATGGATTAATGATTGTGAATGGAGAGTCATTCCTATGAATCCAAAAACAAATGCAGATAGTAGAGCCTATCTTTTTAGAATACTTAACACTACCGAAGATTCTTATACCTTTGAATTTAAACAATCGGGCCGTGAGCAAACCTATCAAGGTACAGCCATAAAAAAATAAAAAAATAATGTTAGAAAACATATTCACATTACTAATGTTAATCCTGTTACAAGCCGTTTTAGGATTTGATAATCTTTTATATATCTCTTTGGAATCAAAAAAGGCTCCAGAGGCAGATCAAAAAAGAGTGCGTAAAGTCGGAATCTTAATTGCGATAGTACTTAGAGTAGTCTTACTATTTGTATTAGTATCTATAATTGATTTCTTTCAGGAGCCATTTTCGTTTCTTTCTGGTGGAATAAGCGATGTTTTACACTTTGCATTTAATGGACATAGTTTGATTGTTCTTGCTGGTGGAGGATTTATTATTTACACCGCAATTAAAGAAATATGGCACATGATTGCAACACCTGATTTAACTGAAGAAGGTAAAAACAATGCTAAATCAAAGAAATCGGCTAAAGCTGTAATCACTAGTATAGTAATTATGAATCTAGTTTTTTCATTTGATTCTATTCTTGCTGCAATAGGACTCACCAGTACTATAGAAAGCTCTGTAGTTGCTTTTATAATAATGGCGATAGCAATAGTTTGTAGTGGTTTATTAATGTTGTTCTTAGCAGATAGGATCTCTGTTTTCTTAAATAAGAACAGAATGTATGAAGTACTAGGTTTATTTATACTTTTTATAGTAGGAATCATGCTTGTTACTGAAGGTGGTCATCTAGCACATCTTGAATTCTTTGGAAATGAAATAGTGCCTATGAGTAAAACGACTTTCTATTTTGTAATTGTAGTATTAATAGTTGTAGATGTAGTTCAAGGTCGTTATCAAAAGAAATTGATTAATGAGAATAAAGGAAATGATTAAAGATTCAAATTATTTACGCTTACTAGCTATTTACAAGACGGTATATATTGAACACAAAAAGCGTCAGATAATTTCTGACGCTTTTTTGTGTTTTCTAAAATATTAAAAAGATTATTGTCTTCCTCCATTGAGTTCCCTGACGATTACCACCACGCATTGGCTTAATAACTTTTCAATTTCCTTATTACTTAGGAATCCATTGCAGTATGATTGCTGCTGCATCAGGTATCTTTTGACCTATTTGTTATCTACTAGATAAATATTCGTTAGTCGCTTCTGGAAGTTGACTGATTAGATGATCCTACATTACTACTACGCCACAAAGAATTCTTTTAAGTATAATCAATGTAATATCCTTTATTTTAAGGTTTACAAATATTGAATTAGTTTAAAAGAGACTTTGTTCTTTCTGCTTTCGCGAAAGCAGAAAGAACACA
>JALZUY010000143.1 GCA_023301395.1 Nonlabens sp. | reverse complement strand
CATCGCTATTAACATCTTTCTTAGGAATAAAGATACCATGTTCTCTACCGTGATAATGATTCACTCCATCTATCCAATGTTTCTTTCTAGAATGTTTTTGTTTGTATTTGTTTATTGCAATAGGATCTCCTCTTAAAATGGCAGCTTCTAAAAACTGAACCTCCTTTGTAAGCGAAATTTTATTATTTTCTATATTAGAAAGAGAAATATGTTTTAACTCATAGCCTAAACCATCTAAAGTTATTTTTCCATCACTGAACTGTTTGGGAAGCACAAATGAACCTTCTGTATTTGAATAAATACTGTTTTCGCCATAAAGAATAAGAACATTAGGTAATAGTTCATTAGATTCTTTATCAATAACGAAATAAGTAGTTTGAGCGTTAAGCGTGGCACATACAAACGTAAACAAAATGATTACTAGGTTTGAGCGAAGCATGTAATTAAGATTTTAAGTTTAAATATAAACATCAATTTTGTAAACAGTTTTTTTAAGTTCCAGTTCAAATCTAAGCTTAAGAAATTACCTCATCCCACTCCAGCATAACCTCATATCCACGAGACTTAAAATAGTAACGTTCTTCCATTCCACCTGTACACATTATAAAATCGCCGCCCCAACCACCTAAGCTTTTTATAGCGCCTGGATAGTCGTTAAATAATTTCTCTTGAACTGGTTGTAAATCAATGAGGCTTGATATGATTTCTTCGTGCCTTTGAACTAATTTATTAAATGATTTAAGATCATTTGAAGCATCCATAAATAGCCATGGCATATCAGTCAACTCTTTTCTTAAACTATCTGTAAGCAATGATGAATCAAATCTTGCGACAGAATCTCTACTATTCTGTTTCCTATTGAGATACACAAAGAAGATAGAATCTTTTATCCCAGGATTCCAATCTAGTACATTTACTTCTGGTCTTTCATTGTTGTAATTATAAATCAGTGCACTTTCTACTGTGGCACAAGCAATATCATATCCACTACCGCCAAAACAAGCAAATTGTAACGCATAAGGATCACAATCCAACCATTGAGCAACTAATGAGATTAAAGTAGAACTCGTTCCCATACCAAACTTGCGATTAAAATCAAGTGTTGTGACTGCCGCAAACCCAGTAGCAATTTTATCTATAGTATTAGAATTCAAATCAATTGCTTTCCTTAATATATCAACAAGTTTCGCAGCAATCTCATCATCTGATATAAATTCTTTTTGACTTTTAAGAATCTCTAAATCCAGCTTAGTTTCAAACCACAAACTACCATCATGGTCATAACTCTTCCACGAGAAGTAATTATCATTCCTAGTAGTAATTTCTAGATACTGGTTCAGCTTTAAAGGAACAGCAAGTGCTGGAACATTATCCAGTACCGCATATTCTCCTGTAATAAGAAACTTACCGTGAGCTTTGAATTTTAAAATATTTTGCTTGTTAGCCATTCTTTGATATACATTCTCAAAGACAAACTTAATTTTGTCTTTTGGAAATCTAATTTTTACTTACTTCTCATTTTCTCAAGTGCCTCACGCAATCCTGAGAAACTAGGAGTTTTATCTGTAAATGCTTTTTTGAGTGCTACTTTCTCTGCATCGCTTGCTCCTATTTGCTCTAGCATGTTCACTATATGCATTTTCATATGTCCAGCCTGTATTCCTGTTGTAACTAATGAATGTAATGCTGCAAAGTTTTGAGCCAGTCCACAAACCGCCGTGACTTTCATTAAATCTTGAGCACTAGGATTTCCTAAAACTTGCATTGCCAATTTAGAAAGTGGATGTAAGGATGTTAATCCACCTACAGTACCTAAGGCAAGAGGGAAATCTGCTTCAAAGGTGAAAACGTCATCCTTAACTCTTGCACGAGTCAAACTTCTATATTGTCCATCTCTCGCGGCATAAGCATGTACTCCAGCCTCTATAGCTCTGAAATCATTTCCAGTCGCAATTACAACAGCATCAATCCCATTCATGATTCCTTTATTATGTGTTACCGCACGATAAGGTTCCACAGTTGCGATATCTACAGCACGAGTAAATTTGCGCGCAAAATCTGCACCACTTACTCCATTTATGGCTCCAATCTCGTCTATATTACAAGATACAGAGACGTTTACCACACATTGCGGCACATAGTTACTCAATATACTCATAATCACCTCAGGAACATTTGTTGAGAACCCTTCAAACTCGCTGGCCTTTTCTCTTAAGGTAGTTGCCAGTTGTTCTAAGGTTGTGTTTATGAAATTTGCGCCCATTGCATCCTTAGTTTCAAAGGTCGCGTGCAACTGGTAATATCCTTTTAAAGAACTGGTTTTATTGACTAATTCTACATCAAGCAATCCACCACCACGTTTTTTCATACTGGCATTTATGGACTGAATGGATTGTATGAAGTCCGCTTTCGCGAAAGCGTAAAACGCATCCATCTCACTACTCAACCCGTCATACATCATATGTACTTGACCTGATTTTATAGTCGATTTTATAGAAGTCTTAAAACCACCACGATCCAGCCAAAACTTAGCCGCTTTACTAGCCGCAGCAACCACTGAACTTTCCTCAATCGCCATAGGGATAGTCACCAATTTATCGTCAATCAAAAAATTAGGAGCCAGTCCAAAGGGGAAATAGAAGTTAGTAATCGTGTTCTCACTAAAGCCATCATGTAATTCCTGAAGTTTTTCATCCTCGTTCCAGTAGCGAGTAATAATATTATTTACCGTAGTATCTCCATCAAAATAAGAGTCTACTAGCCAGTTCACTTTTTCTGTTTTAGAGAGTTTTGAAAAACCGATAACGGGTACATTCATTGAAAAATATTTAATGTATAAAGATACAATTACAACTTGTAACTAAGCTCTAACATAATTATCCTAGGTTGTAAAAAGATTTGTCTATCTGTGACTAAAAAATCATTAAATGAATTTTCCTGTCTAAACTGATTATCAAATAAATTTGTTCCTTTAATAATGTAAAGCCAACTGCTATCTTCTTTTTGATAACTCAATGAGAAATAAGAATCATCAAATCTATTATCAATACCGAAATCATCATTATGGTAATAATTCAAATTATAACCTGCTTCAAACACAAAATCGTTTAAAAACTCATAGTCCAAACTAGCAGAGAAATTATCCTGCACAATACTATTAATACCAAAAGTGTTTTCATAATCATTAAAAACTCTCTGGTATGATAAACTAAGAACAGGGATTTTATCAAATAAGGTTTTTGCATTAAACCCTAGTGAAATATTACGACCAGAATTTTTGTTGATTTCATTATTTATGATTTGATAATAATTATTGAAACTTATAGAATTACTAGTTCCTAACTTAATTGCTTTAAAGCTTCTATTAATACCAAAAGAAGTAGATAAAGACTTTTCATTTCTATTAAAGGAAATAAAATTCTGAACTCTATCAATACCTATAAATTCTGTATTTGATTTAATTCCTTGAGTAACATTTGCATAACTAATATTACCATTTATATTCCATCCTTTATATAAATTGAATTTATTATAGCGCAAACTATATTGTTCAGAAACACGAGCTTGCAAGTCGGAATTACCGCTCGAAGCAGCATTAAAACTAGATAAATAAAATCTATCTACCACTTGACCACTACTGGGTAAACTAACATTTCTTGTGAAGTTAAAATAAAATTTCTCTGAGTTATTAACGTCGTATTGAATACGTAATCTAGGTGTGAAAAACCACTTGCTATTCTTATTCAATTCTGATTGTGAGATATACTGATTTAAAAAAGTGTAAAACAAACCTGTTTTAAAGGTGAATTTATTTTGAACTGTTTTATGCTCTGTACCTATTACAGATTGAAATACATTGTAGTTCAAATCTGCATTAAAACCTGAGTTCTCAAAAGAATTCACAGTATTATCTCCTAAGATTTGAAAAGATAAGGTAGATAATTGAGTAGGCAAATAGTTTAAAGTAATAGAAGACTGCAATTGATGATTTGAATTCCATTTATAATAATGTTTTAGGGTACTACCTATAGAAACATTTGTGCTTTTCAACTCTTGATTAATTTGAATATTATCTTCTGTTACAACTGGAATGATTCCATTGAGCACTGCTCTATTTGTGAACCACGCGTTATTAGACCTTGACTGTTCATAATCTACATTTGATTGCAAGGCAAAGGTGGATTTTTTACTTTGCTCAAATGTATATAATAATTTTGTAGAACTAGATAAACCGTTTAATTGAGAAGAAGAATTCACAAAGCTGTTCTCAATAGTGCTTATGGAATTTAATTGATCTGAACTATATCCTTCATTATATTTAAAAACAGAATTGAGTCTTAAATCCTTTTTTTTATTAGGTTGATATTTTAAATCAATTTTTGCAATTAAAAAATTGTTATCTGATTGAGCTGTATTTTCTCTTGTTTCTGTAAAAGAATCATTTACTAAATATTCATTTGTCAAGGCATTTCTAGAGTCAATATTTGCATCATTATATATCACATAGCCACTTAAATCTGTATGGTCCCAGCTTTTTCTATAACTAGCTGCCGAAAAACGATCCACAGAATTCTCAAAATCTCTATTACTTAAAAATTGAGCAAACTCATCACTGTTTAATTTAAAATACTCACTAGGAGAGATATTTAAGATACCACCATTAAAATCCACATAATCTCTAAGTGTAAATGACTTTACTCCAGTATTATTGAAGTCACTTAAAAAATTCATAGCATACTCAGGTGAATAATAAAATAAGGCTGGATGTACTTTATATCTCTCTTTAACACCAGCACTTGCTGTCACATCTCCAAAAATAAATCTCTTTTTATCTTCTTTAAGCTTAATATTCATTACCAACTCATCAGTATCTTCAAACTGCTTGAGCATAGCGACCTCACTATAGTTATCGAGCATTTGAACTTCATCTACCGCATTTGCAGGAATGTTGTTAACGCCCAATTTTTCATCACCAGTAAAAAAGGTTTTACCTTCTACCAGTAGCTTTTTTACTGCCTTGCCATTTGACGTTACGTTACCATCACGATCTACTTGCAGGCCTGGTAATTTCTTTAGAATATCCTTAAGTTTATTTTCATTTCCCTTTATGAATTGAGAGATATCATATGTGATAGTATCAGGTTTTACTTCAATAGCTTTTTTAACGTTTAAAACTATTTCATCCAATGCGTTAACATCTTGTTTTAAATAAAATTTTGAGACCGTGTCTAACCTAACAATTAAATTATCAGTTAAACTTAGATATCCATAAGATCGGAA
>JALZUY010000142.1 GCA_023301395.1 Nonlabens sp. | reverse complement strand
GAAATATGAATTTTTAGTAAAAGATTTGGTCAGTTTAGAGCAAGCTTCTGAAGCTGATTTGCAGGCTTTTTATAAAGAAAATAGGAACCGCTATAATAGGAACTGAAACTGAACTACTCTTAAAAAGCCGTAATGTTTATCCACAGCGATTGCTGGATGCAGGATTTGAGTTTGAATATAAGAACTTGCAAAGCTGCTTGAAAGACCTTAATTAACTTTGTAATCGATATAATAGGCAGCGTCTGTTTCAATCATAGACTTCTTTGAAGGTAATCGCATCACTTGTTTACTAGTTGTAGGGTTCAATAATGTGATTTTATCATCTATAAGAATGCGTACTGGTAAACTAAAATTGTCAACTACGTTTTCCCAGTGATAAGTAAGCTTGTTTTTTTTCTTTTTTAGAATCAATTTGGGAATTCTAATGTCTCTGAGATATTGATTAAAAAATCCAGATAAGTCTTGACCTATAGATTGCGATAGAAAACTTTCTATGTCTTGAGTAGTTACCGTTTTGTGGTAAAATGTTTTGTTCATATTTCTCAAGATCTGGCGCCACTCATCTTTATCATTAACCAGCATTCTTAAGGTATGAATCATATTTGCACCTTTGTAATACATGTCACCGGATCCTTCGTTATTTACTCCATATTCACCTATGAGCGGTCTCCTATTTCTAATACTACGTCTTGTACCTATAACATATTCGTTTGCTGATGTTGCACCATAATGAAAATCCAGAAATAAGCTTTCAGAATATGCGGTGAAACTCTCATGAATCCACATGTCTGCAATGTCTTTATTAGTAATATTGTTTGCAAACCACTCGTGGCCAGACTCATGTATGATTATAAAATCAAACTTCATTCCCCAACCTGTACCAGATAAGTCTTTACCTAGATAACCGTTTTTAAATTTATTCCCATAAGTTACAGAGCTCTGGTGTTCCATTCCTAAATAAGGAGCTTCAACCAGTTTAAAACTATCTTCATAAAAAGGATAAGGTCCAAACCAGTGTTCAAAAGCCTCCATCATTCTAGGAGCATCTTTGAATTGTTTTTGAGCTTTTTCAAGGTTGTCGCGCAGTACATAGTAATTCATGTCCAGTGGGCCATTTTCACCATCATAGATCTCGTTAAAGTTCACATAATCACCAATGTTAATATTCACGCCATAGTTGTTAATGGGATTCTTTACAAACCAGTGATACGTTGTTGTATCATCATCTTTAGGTTCGGTTTTGATCAGTCTACCATTTGACACATTTATTAATGGATTAGGAACATTAACACGTATTGCCATACTGTCTACTTCTTGATACATGTGATCTTTGTTAGGCCACCATACACTAGCGCCTAGACCTTGACAAGAAGACGATACAAAATCATTTCCGTTTTTGTCTTTTTTCCATGAAATTCCACCATCCCATGGAGCGTTTTTTGCCTCACGTGGTTTTCCTTCATAAAAAACTTGCACTTGATTAACCATTCCTGGCAACTGTTCCTTAGTTAGCTTAATAAAATGAGCGTTTCCTTCTTGAGTTACTTTAAGCTCTCGGCCATCTTGAATTGCTCTAGTGATTTTTAATGGAGTCTGTAAATCCACCTGCATTAAATTATGAGGATGGAGTACTTTATAATGAATCGTATTAGAGCCAGAGATGGTTTTAATTGAAGGAGATACTTTGATATCTAGATCGTAATAAGTTATGTCCCACCATGCTCTTTCTAGAGTTATAGATCCACGCAAGCTGTCTTGACGCGTGAATTCTTTTTTCTTTTGTAATAGTTGAGCATGGCTTAAATGACCTAAGCTTATTACTGCGATTAATATGAATATATTTTTAAGGTATAAAGTTTTCATAAGATTAATTCCTGAACTTCAAATAGTTTGCTGCCACTACTTTTTGCGCTTCTTTATCTTGAGTTGTAAAAAGTTTTTCATAACCACGTCGTCTACTTTGTTCAGCATGATGTTTCCATATAAAACCGCCAGCAAACCATTCTTTGCCCCATACAGCATCAAATAAGTTTTGAAACAAAATAGCTTGCGCTTTTTGATTTTCTAATCGGTCTTCTCTAGCGTTTGCCCATGGTTCCTTACCAGCATAGTCTGCACTAATATAACCGTATTCAGTAAAGAGGATTTTTTTATCCAGCTTACGCGAAAGCATACTCATTTCATCTATCCATTTTTTCCAAGATTCTTGTATAATAGAAGCTGTAGGTGTTTTTTCTTCACTAACAGGGAAATAAGCATCAATTCCTATAAAATCCAATTGGTCCCAAAAATGAACGTATTTATAGCTGTCCCAATTACCTGCATAAGTGATTTTCCCTTTATAAACCGCACGGATATCTTTAATCAATTTGTCCCAGTACTCAGGTCTTAGTTTAACAAATGAATCCAGTTCCGTTCCAATACAAAACATTCCTATGTTTTTACTGGCTGCAATTTTTGCAAAACGCATGATATAAGCTTTATAACTATCCTCCAGTATTTTCCATTCTGCTTCGGTCTTTAAATCGATATGGCCTGTGTATTGACCACGACCTATCCATAGTTGTGGTTTAAGTAATACTTTGAGGTTTTGTTTTTTCATTAAGTCAATAGTGATCTTCACACCATGGGGTCTTCCACCCCATGAACCGCGTTCTGAATTGTAGAATACTTCAGGTTCTTCAAGGCTTTGCATCCATGCGTAAGGAACGATCACTCCATAATTTGCGTTATAGTTTGTGAGTTGTTTTATGCCTGCATCATCGATAGGATTATGTGTTGCAACAAGAGTGATCCCATTAACTTTTTCATTTTTTGCTTCAAAAATTTCAATC
>JALZUY010000141.1 GCA_023301395.1 Nonlabens sp. | reverse complement strand
TGTATGAATAGTTGCGGTTTTGTGTGCGAGGAATTTCCGAAGGAAATTCAGACGTAACAAAATTACAACTACCTTTGTTTAAGCAATAATTTAGCAATTTTTTACACATGTTGTTGTAACACGTTTTTTATTCCGCTAAATATTTTATTCAGTTCTATTTCTCTCTTTTCAATTCCGTCCATTTTGTCAATTTTCTGTCCGAATATTTTATTCCAAAAACCTCTCTTTGTAAAGTCATAAGAATAGCTAAAGTTCGAGTCAGATTCCGCAATGAATAGTTTGGATTTCAGGATTTTGTTGTTTTTCACGAATTGAACTTCTTTTCCTATCAGTCCTTTTTCAAGAATTGAGATAATTCCGTTTCGATTCCGCTCGTTAAATTCCAAAGCTGGGTCTCCATAATCTGGCGGTTCGCTAAAATGATATTGATAAAAATATTCTCCGTAAACATATTTATTATAACCTGGAACTGTAGGATTGAAAATATGAAGATAAATCAGTTTATTTTCTTCTGTAAAATATCCAACTCGTATTTCAGTCAGAGAGTTTTTGTCAGTCGATTTGAATGTTTCGATTTCCGTTGCATTTGTTATATCAGAAGTTGGATTTTTAAATTGTCCGCTGTCAATTAAAATTCGGTTAATAAACTCTTTCCAATCTTTAAATTCCTGCATTTTCTTGATTTGGTCAAATGTGTTACAACTACAGATTAAAGAACAACTGCCTACTATATTGATGAGCTTGCGAATCAATCAAACCTGCCTACTGCCACTGAATTTTAAACTTCCCTCTCGATATGATATCGATTAGTCTGATTACCGTTTCTTAAAATTAGTTCTCCTAAGAAACCTGCGGTAAAGAAAAGGGTTCCCAGTATCATGCTGGTAAGTGCGATGTAGAACCATGGATTGTCAGTTACTAAACCGTAAGGTAGATCGTTTGTCATTTTATATAGCTTTGAGAAACCTACATAACCTGCCATTATAAAACCTAGGATAAACATAATAACACCTAGTGCGCCAAAAAGGTGCATAGGTCGCTTTCCATACTTTGAGATAAATGCGATAGTGATCAAATCTAAGAATCCGTTAATGAATCGTTCATAACCAAATTTAGTGGTTCCATATTTACGAGCCTGATGAATGACTTCTTTTTGTGCGATATTATTGAATCCGGCGTTTTTTGCGAGTACTGGAATGTAGCGGTGCATCTCGCCATGCACGTCTATATTTTTAATTACAGCACTATTGTATGACTTGAGACCGCAATTAAAATCATTGAGTTGTACGCCACTGGTTTTGCGAGCAGCCCAATTAAAGAGCTTGCTAGGTAAATTTTTTGCGATTACACTGTCGTATCTCTTTTTTTTCCAGCCGCTTACTAGATCGTGTCCGTCTTGAGCGATCATGCGGTACAGGTCAGGAATCTCGTCTGGAGCGTCCTGTAAATCAGCATCCATGGTTATGACCACTTCACCTTTTGCTTTATTAAAACCGGCATGTAATGCTTGTGATTTCCCGTAATTACTTAAGAATTTAATAGTGTGAGTGGTTTCATGCTTTCGCGAAAGCGAACTCAATACATCCCAGCTACCATCAGTACTACCATCATCTATGAAAATGATCTCATAGGTAATGTCCATGGTTTCCATAACGCGTAGGATCCAAGCATGTAACTCTGGAAGAGATTCTTCCTCATTTAATAATGGTATGACAATGGATAGATTCATTAATCGAATTGAATAGGTGGATTGCGCTTGATTATTGCTGCAGATATAAGTCCACCTATGGTAAACATAATCAGATTAGTAATGAAAGATAAAATAAGACTTACTAGTCCTTTTCCAGTAGAGTCTTGCTGTTCCATTGCTTCACGTAATATATCTTCACTCATGGCTTCTCCCATTTGTTCCTGTATGCCAAAAAGACTACTCATCTTATCGATTACGGCAAGCGCTTCTTCAATAACGAGTTCTTGTAATTCAACCTTGGCAGCTGGATCAATTACATTAAAAATAAGATAGTTCACAATTATAGCTCCTAGAAGAGCTACCGCAATCGCAATCACAAATACCAATAGGGCAGGACCTAACTCAATAAAGCCTTCCATTTTCTTACGAGCTTCAATTTGAGAAAGAACTCCTAAAGCAAATATTAAAAGAGGTACAAAGTAAACAACCAGCGGATTCAAGAACAGACTCAAATCTACTTTCCATGAAACGATATATACAATCGCATAAAGTAGGAAACCTATAACGCCGTATTTTAATCCAGTATTTAAAAGTATTTTATTCATGATTATGAGTTTTGAGGTATTTCTTTTCTAAAGATAAGAGCTGATAGGATTCCAGGAATGGTATATATCAATAACTTAGAAAGAAAGCCTGTAAAATAACTACCTAAACTATAAACCGGTTTCTTAAAAACGTCCTGACTGGCAAGAGCGTTTTCATTTTTTTGCGCAAAGGACTCTGTAGCTTTTTCGGCTATGGCTTGAGCCTCAGGATCTATTTCAACATAAATCAAGTAATTTACTATAAAGTCTATAAAAAAGATAACAAGCATGCATAAGAAGAAGGCGAGAACACCTTGCTTGAGTGACATATAGCCGTTAAGACTTTTTTTACTCCACCACTGTGCTGCAATTCCAAATGGAATGGGAAGTAGTAATAATACGATTCCTAGGCCTACGTCTGTAAATGCTTGCGTTTTCCATATGTATATGACAAGCGCTAGATTTGCAATGGCACCTATAACACCTACAGAGAATGAATTCTTCTTTACTATTTGATCCAAAATGTTCTTTTTTTTAAGAAATACAAATATAATGGTTTGCAGTACGTAGGAAAGCTATAAATTGCACAGATATATTTATATAAAGTTTTTGTAGATTTAATTAAAAAGATTAAATTTGCAGCCGCAAAAAGAATAGATTAAGATCATGCAAAAAGGAATTCACCCAGAAGATTATAGACTTGTAGCTTTTAAAGACATGTCTAACGAACAAATATTTTTAACGAAGTCTACAGCTCCTACTAAGGAAACTATAGAATTTGAAGGAAACGAGTATCCACTTATTAAATTGGAAATTTCTCGTACTTCTCACCCGTTTTACACTGGAGAGACTAAACTTCTTGATACGGCAGGACGTATTGATAAGTTCAAAACAAAATACGCAAAATTCAAGAAGTAATCTTCTAAGAGTTTTATACATATTGAAAAGCCTCGCAATTTGCGAGGCTTTTTTTGTTATCTCTGAATGATTCTTTATAACTACCTAGCGAGCTTTTAAAAAGTATCTTTACCAAGTAACTTACCTATCATGACTCAAGATATAAAATTAAACAAGCCAGCACCTTTTGTTACTGGAAAGCGATTAGAAATTTTTAACCTCTCTACAGAGCCTAAGATGACTATTCAAGCTCTAGAAGCTGGAAAACCAGTCTTGATTGCCGACTATTATAGTAATGGTGTATTGCTTATTAAAGAATTGCAACAGTATCTCAAAGGGAAGATGCCTAACAAGACCTTTGAAGAGCAACGCGAGTATCGTGCAGCTTATCACAAGCTTTCTAATTTGATTCTCTTAGAGATTATCAATTATAAAATCGATGTAAAGAAAGCACCAGCGATAGGTTGGTTAGAAAAATTATATGCTGGAAACGATAATTTCTTATTGACATTTCCACAAGTTCAAGGACTTAATAGTTCCTGGCAATGGTATCAAAACGGTATTTCAGTTCCTACCTTGAGAAATAAAATCCATCCATACTATGGTGTATATTTCCCAACTCGTTTTGATCATTTAGGTGTTTTTGACAATTGGTTAAAACGATACGAAGGACCTAAGAAATCGGCGGTAGATGTCGGTATAGGTAGTGGTGTTCTTTCATTTCAAATGGTATCTCATGGATTCCAAAAAGTACATGGAACAGATATTAATCCCAATGCTATTGTAGGATTAAAAGAATTCATGGGTGAGACTAAACTATCAAGAAAGATAGATTTAGAACTGGCTCCATTATTTGGTAGTATGGATAAGGAGACAGAATTGATTGTATTCAATCCGCCGTGGTTGCCTATTTCTTCTGATAATGATCGTACAGACGAGGCTATTTATTATCCAGAAACGTTATTCCCAGACTTTTTTGCTGCTGCAAAAACGAGATTAGCACCAGATGGTAAACTCCTTATTATCTTTTCAAACCTCGCAAAGATTGCCGAGATTACTAACGAACATCCTGTGGAAAACGAAATCGCTCATCACGATAGATTTCAATTAGAGAGATGTTATAAGAAACGTGTTAAAAAAGCCTCTGATAAAACGACTAGAGATCAAACCTGGCGTTCTAGTGAAGAAGTAGAGCTTTGGGTATTGACTCATAAATAGAATCATTAAAACTTATTAAAAAGCTCAAAGACTCCAACACTGGAATCTTTGAGCTTTTTAGATTTGATTAATTTATATCACATCTATTACTTCTTCTAGTAAGTAATGCGTTACACAAACGGTAACTGCTAGTACCATCACAATACCTAAATGAATACCAAACCGTTGAGGATGATTTTCAAACTTCTTTTTAAGATATGCGAGGTCTAGTATGATATAAATCACCGCAATGACAGATCCCACAATGGCACCAACAAACAGAATCACAAAATCGTGTAAGCCATTGAAAAAGGAGAAAAATCCTGTAACATCATCGGGACTAGGTCCTAGAACGATGCGCATATGTATAAAACCACAAAACCAGCAAAGTAGAGTTATAGCTAGGTAGTTGAGAATTGTTTTATACAGTTTCATTAATTTCTTTTTCTACCTC
>JALZUY010000140.1 GCA_023301395.1 Nonlabens sp. | reverse complement strand
GATCTATTTTTCCTTTAGCATACAAATTTGTGCCTTTGGAATAAATAAAACTGTCACCTACATATACCTGTGCAGATAAGGGTCCAACAAATAATAGCGTTACGAAACTTAGGATTAAATTTTTCATACTTTGAACTATTTAAATAGTTACTACAAAATAAAGACTTTTGCGCTGTTATGAATAAAAGATTTAGCTAATTATAAGTTAATGGCAGTTAAATTAGACGTACGGTTGTGATTTCACGATTAAGTTGTTTTTTTTAAACATCTTACCGACGTAGCTTTATTCCGAAATTTTCATATTTAACAGCTTGTATAATGATATTTTACATCTTTGTCGTTTTTGTCCATTTAGTAGTTTTGTGATTGCTATAGCTAGTTGTCCCTACAGGATGTAATTGCAGTTTTATAATTTTAGTTTCCAAAACAGTAATTTAAAATTACAAAAGTAAAAATCTACGTTACCAGGTAATGGACCAAAACTGGATGGTATTCACGTTTTCCAAAATTAAAAAGTATTATTGAAGCTTATCTTTGCGTCTAAAATAATTAGTATTAAACTGATGAATGAATCAAAGTTTAAAATAGGAGAACGCATTCTAGTTTTAGATGACGACTTTGGTGGAGTGGTAGTTTTCGCGAAAGCAGAGCAAATAACAATTCTATCAGATGATAATATAGAGATTACTTATCATGAGTCTGAGCTTATTCTAAATCAAAGATTTAAAGTAGATACTGTTATTATAAAAGAAGAAACTACTGTTCAAAAAGGAAGGCAAAGACTGGTTTCTCGTAAAAAATCCAAAGAAATTCCAGCGGTTGAAGTTGATTTACATATACACCAATTAGTGAAAAGTGAAAGAGGAATGGATGCTTATGATAAGCTAAATACTCAAATGGATACAGCACGTTATAAGCTGGATTGGGCTCGTGAAGAGCGTATTCCTAAATTAGTATTTATCCATGGAGTAGGAGAAGGCGTGCTTAAAAAGGAACTAGAATATCTTTTTAATAGATATGACGGCATTACCTATTATGATGCCGATTTTCAAAAATATGGTCGTGGTGCTACTGAGGTATATATGTATCAGAATCCTAAAAAGTAGGAGTTTCCGATATAGTTAGAGACCTTACATAAGTTCCAAAATCATAACTAGCTATAATGAGTTCTCTAGAATCATTTGTAGCTGTTAAATTTTCAACAGAAATTTTTAAGCTTGCCGTGTTAATATATCGATGTGGTCTGTAAACAGTAATTGCTGGGTTAGCACTATCTATAGCTTGGTTGTTTAGGTAGTTTGCTACGGTACCTATGATGTCATTTGCAGGAACAAGATCGCCATTAAGATCTTCTTGAATAGTGAGAATTCCATCTCCGTCGTCATCATTATCGAGATAATTAGGTATGCCGTCTCCGTCTGTGTCTATTATTATAGTTATATCTGTGCTATTCAATTCATCTTCAGTAAGCACGTTATCACCATCATCATCTTGATCTTTATAGTTAGGGATTCCATCACCATCAGTATCTAAACTAAGTGTGAGGTTATTTAAATCAATTCCTTCATCTATGGCGTCAATTCCATCATTGTCATCTTCTTCAATAATAGTTTCAATGAATGCGTCTCCTGCTTCTCCTATGAATACTTGGGTTGTCGTAGGCTCTGATGGTGGAATATTGCTACAGTAATAATCTGTTCCAGCAGCACCATTTAGTTTGCGGTATTCAAAATTGTTAGATGTTAAGGGAAACGAACCATATGTGCCACTTTCAGTAACTATCGGGTCTGTAGTGTTAATTGATAAAGAGATGGTTTCATTATCTGTATTGTCAATTACATAAAAAAGATAGTCTGTAGTAATTTCATCTTCTGGAATATCACAGGCTTGAACAGCTGCTCCATCAAAGTCTAAATCTTCTACAATCAGGTCGCCATCATCACAGCCTAGTAAGACTATAGGGATTATAAGGTAAAGCAGTTTTTTCATATCTACAAAAATAGGGATTACTATTCGAGCTGTAAAGCGTTTTTTTAAGGTCATTTTATTTTACTTTTGCTGGCATGAGACAAGTTTATTTAGATAGTGCCGCGACAACACAAATGAGAACTGAAGTTATCGATGAGATGACTCGAGTAATGACTGAGGTTTATGGTAACCCTAGTAGCACTCATAGCTATGGACGTAGTGCAAAGTCACTTATAGAAAATGCACGTAAAAGCATAGCAGCTCAATTAAACGTTACCGCAGCTGAGATTATTTTCACCTCAGGAGGAACTGAGGCTGATAATCTAGCGATACATAGTTGCGTGCGCGATCTAGGTGTAGAACGTATTATCACCACAAAAATTGAGCACCATGCGGTAATCTATACCGTTGATCATTGTATAGAGAAATATGGAACACATGTAGAGTATCTAGATTTACAAGATTGCGGAACACCTAATTATTACCATTTAGAAGAATTATTGAAAGACGAGTCTAAGAAAACCTTAGTGAGTTTGATGCATATAAATAATGAAATAGGAAATAAGTTAGATATCCATCGTGTAGGTGAGATGTGTAAAAAGCATAACACGTTGTTCCATAGTGATTGCGTTCAGTCTATAGGTCATTATGAAATGGATTTTGCAACATTACCTGTAGATTTTACAGCAGTAAGTGCTCATAAATTTCACGGACCTAAAGGTGTAGGCTTTGCATTTATAAGAAAAGGAACTGGTTTGAAACCTCTTATTGTAGGTGGCTCACAAGAACGTGGTTATCGTGCAGGAACAGAAAGTGTTCACAATATTGTAGGAATGGATAAATCACTGTCCATGGCTTATGAAAATCTTGAAAAGGAACGTGATTATATAAAAGGTCTTAAAGATCATTTCAAGTCTCAACTTCTAGAAAAAATTCCTGAAGTAAAGTTTAATGGAAACTGTGGAGATCATGAGAACAGTACGTTTACTTTATTAAATGTTTGCTTACCATGTCCAGTAGATAAAGCTGCAATGCTTTTGTTTACAATGGACTTAAAAGGGATTGCCTGTTCAAAAGGAAGCGCTTGCCAGAGTGGTTCTCAAAAGGGTTCTCATGTTTTAACAAATGTGTTGACTGATGAGGATTTAAACAAACCGAGTCTACGTTTTAGTTTTTCTATTTTTAATACTAGAGAGGAATTGGATTATGTAGTGGATGTGTTAGTAGAATATTTGGGTTCTATTTAATCATATAGATTAGTGCCAGCTGTTATAAGATTCTGCATTGGTGACAAATTCAGCGGAAAGTGAGTTGAACCTTGCGTGTAATAAATGTTTTCTACCTTCTACATTTCTTGTGAAGATCAAATTTGAATTACATACGTTCTCATTCCAATATTCTAAAAAGAGTTTAGCAGTTTTTTTATTTCTTCCTATGATATCAGGAACACTGTGATAATCTTTTTGATGGAAGACTTTCCATAATTTATTAGATCTAGAGATTAAGTATCTAGGATTATCGATAGAGTTTATAATTTCGGCAAGTGATTCAGTAAATAAATTGTTCTCATAACTACTCGTTCCAGTCAAATATGTAATGATATTACCTTTTGAATCTTGAGATGTATGAATGGTTATTTGTTCAAAAGCAGTAGAGATTATCCTTCCATTACACATCGTTTTTAATAAAGCTACTGATATATTTTCGATGTCTTTTGAAATGTCACGATACTTCAAATATACCGTTGCAGTCTTTATTAAAAGTCTACCGTAAATTATAATCCCTAAGAAACCACCGGCCGCAATAGTATAAAGTAGATAGGTGAGGTTTCTAAATAATTGAGTATTGTTAATTATGAAATTTAAAATGCTTTGAATAAAGCTCATAAGAATTGATATAACAGTTGCTATAGCATTCTTTATAGTTTTATTAAAGTACAAGGTTTTGGTCTTGGGGAATGATTGTCCTGCGGGAAAAGGGATGACTATTTCTTTTGTAATTATCGAGCCTTTTTTAATTGCAGTATTCCATAATTCAAAAAGTGAATTCCGAGATTTTGCTTTTTCTAAGGTTTTATTATTGTAATCCTTTAAGTTGGAATCAAGATGTAAATTTAGAGGCAGATTTAATCTTTGATGACCATTTGAAATGTAAGTTTCCTTTGTGTTTGATAGTCCTACAAAGGTTTTAAAACGTCTTTTTAGAAGTTCATAGTCATATCCTCCTGTAGAATCATATTTGTCAAATGATATAAGATGCCAAATATTTGCTGCTTTATCTGGTAATTGTTCGTTTTTTCTAATAGCCCTTCCTCGCATTTGATTTGAGGACACAAATGAACCTACAAAGCTTGCAAGTAATAGTGTATTTATAGCAGGAGCATCCCAGCCTTCTCCTAATAAAGCTTTTGTTCCTATTAAAACATGTATAAAACCTTCTTTAAAAAGTTGGGTTATAAATTCTACTGTTTTAGAGGAACTATTATCCAATACAATGAGGTAATTATCATCATATGATAGCTTCTTGTAGTTTAATGATATTCCTTGGCTTTGTGAAATCTCATCTATTCTGTTTTTTGCGTGGATAGGAATTATTACTATCGAACCGGTAAGAACTGCAATTTGTAACTTGTCAATTTGAGAACGTCTTAATCTTTCAAAAATACTTCCAACGCCTATTTTTTTTAATAGTATTGAGTTTTTATCTTCTGCATTGAAATATTCCTTTCTTATATAATCTGTTAAAATAACTTCTCTTAAATTACTACCTAAGCTGTCATATTCTGACTTAGTAATTTCTTCAATTCCCTTAAGTTTAGATATACTGTTTCTAAGTAAATTGTTAGAATTAAAGTTGTTAGAGAAGTTGATTTTTTTGTGTTCTATTAATCTTCCTTGATAAAGCTTGCGATAAAGAGCTTTAAAGTAATTCTCATTTTCCTTTTCAATAAACTCATGTTCAAAGAGAAGATGAGTGAGCAGAGTTTGAAGCCATGTTCTGTCTAAATCGGGTATGATAAGATTCTTATTTCCTATAATGTCTAAATGACTTATAGAGATCTCAACATTGTTGGCATTTAAGAATATCAATATGGAAGAGTATATTTCGATATGACTATATATCCATTCTAATTCCTCTAGAGGTGTTTTAAAATAAGATGTTTTCTCAATAAATTCTTTTAAAAACACATTGCCTTTTAATTCCTCATAGATGTCTCTTACAGTATCATGATGCTTAGTTAATTCTTGCGTTTCTTCTTTTGATGGTGTGCAAAAGAAAACATAGTCTTGATGTGGGCAAAGATCTTTTTCTTTAACTAAAGACGGGACAAATATTTCTGCATCAATTTCACCGTTGAACTCTAGATATCTATTCCATTCTGCATAACTAGTATCATATGGTGGAGTAGCGGTGAGACTTACAGTGGTAGGTTCTAATGTTTCTTTTAGTGTTGTAAGTGATGACCACCAAGAGTTTTTAAGATGATGAGCTTCGTCGACGACAACTGTAGCTGTTTTTAATTGAACATATTTGGTAAGTATCTTTTCAGGGCTTAGATGTAGTTCTTCTCCAGAACTGATTAAAGAATGAACTGCTTGATATGTACAAACAGTTAGAAAATTAGGATTATGCACATCTGTTGAAATCCAATCTGGAGTAACATTACTATCAATAAATAATTCTTGAAACCTTAAAATCCATTGATTTCTTATTGTTATGGAAGGAGTGAGGATTAAAGTAGGTTTATTGAGTCTTAAGACAACTTCTAGACCTAGAACCGTTTTGCCAGATCCTGGAGGCGCAATAATGTAAAGTTGATTATCATCTAGATGTGAATCTAGTTGATGGAGAACTTTTTCTTGATATGAACGCCATTGATATTTAAACTTTATATGTGAAGGGAACTCATTCAAAATAAAACCTACAACCTAGCAACCAGCCTCACATTAAATACACGTGGTGTTAATTCATTAGGAATAGCAAATTGCTGCTGGCTAGCAACGTCACGCACCCATATGTTAGTTATGGAATTACTTTCATCAAAGATGTTGTAAATCTCTGCACCTATAGTAACTTCTTCAAAATTCCTAAAAAGTTTACTAGACTTCTTACCATCTTTTAATACAAGATTGATTCCTATGTCTGCTCTGCGATAATCTTGTAATCTGAATTGGAAATCATAAGGATCTGCAAAGCTTGGTGATCCACCTGGTAGCCCAGTATTATAAACAAGATTCAAATACATTTTTAAATGT
>JALZUY010000139.1 GCA_023301395.1 Nonlabens sp. | reverse complement strand
CTCTTTTAGAGCAGCTTTTTTTATGTATAATATTTTATGAATCATGCAACATAATATAAATTACCTATTATTCATTTCTTTTCTAATCTGTATCTTTACCTAAGTCTGAAATTTAAATTTTAGACTATTTAAAAACTAACTAATGACTTGCCAACTTTTTAAAATAGCGGCTCATATAAGAGCGATGTGGTAACCTGTTTTACAGTATTGCAGCAATTACTATTTTAAAAATCACAAACGATTACAACTATGGCTAAAGAAATAAAAGACTTAAAAAATCTAGTAAATACAGAATACTCACTTAAGAAAATGTTCAGTGAGGCAGAGGATTTTCTTCCACTACTAGGGACTGACTATGTGGAACTCTACGTAGGGAACGCAAAGCAAGCTGCGCATTATTATAAAACGGCTTTTGGTTTTCAATCACATGCTTATGCAGGATTAGAAACTGGTCTTAAAGACCGTGTTTCTTATGTCCTAACTCAAGGAAAGATAAAATTAGTACTTACCACACCTTTACAAAAAGGTGGTGAGCTCAATGAACATATCAATGAGCATGGCGATGGAGTTAAGGTAGTAGCTTTATGGGTAGATGATGCAAGAAGTGCGTTTGAAGAAACTACTAAGCGTGGTGCAAAACCATATATGGAACCTACAGTAGAGAAAGATGAGCATGGAGAAGTCGTGCGATCTGGTATCTATACCTATGGAGAAACGGTACATATCTTTGTAGAGCGTAAAAATTACAACGGTATCTTTTTACCAGGATATGAAAAATGGGAATCTCACTATAATCCAGAGCCTGTAGGATTGAAATTTATCGACCATATGGTAGGTAATGTGGGATGGGATGAGATGAATAAATGGTGTAAGTTCTATGGAGAAGTTATGGGGTTTGCTCAAATCATATCATTTGCTGACGATGATATCGCTACAGATTACACCGCTCTCATGAGTAAAGTAATGAGTAACGGTAATGGTCGTGTAAAATTCCCAATCAATGAACCAGCTAAAGGAAAGAAGAAATCTCAAATTGAGGAATATCTAGATTTCTATAATGGACCAGGAGTGCAACACATCGCTGTCGCAACAGATGATATAGTTGCAACAGTAAGCCAAATGAGAGATCGTGGAGTAGAGTTTCTTTACGTTCCAGACACTTATTATGATGATATATTAGAACGCGTAGGAGAGATTGATGAGGATATAGACCTGCTTAAAAAACACGGTATTCTAATCGATAGAGATGATGAAGGTTATCTACTGCAACTATTTACTAATAACGTCTTAGATAGACCTACAATGTTTATTGAGGTAATCCAGCGCAAAGGTGCGCAATCCTTTGGAGTAGGGAACTTTAAAGCGCTTTTTGAAGCTATTGAAAGACAACAAGCGCGTAGAGGAACTTTATAGACCTGAAGAGTACTAATAATAAAATCCTGAAATCATTTTTGATTTCAGGATTTTATTATTTGATAAAAGAGGAAGTATGTGTAATGTGTAATTTCTTAGGTAATGTCTTCATTTTTCAATGATATAGAAGGTTGTAGGTTTGTAATGTAATAACAACTAAAAATAGTATCATGAAAAATTTATAGAAGGATTTCTAGGAGGAGTAGGCTTAGATAATATGGCTGCTTTTTTAAGTAGTAGCGGTTTATCCTTTTTAGGAGAAGCAGGAACCTATATTGTTGGAGCAATTCTAGCAGGTTTAGAATTACTGGCAGGTATCTTAGTTATAATTAATAAACAATTACTTTATGCTTATGCATTTCTAGCTTTCATAATGTTTATGGCACTTGTATTAGTTCATATTCCATCTGGTAACTGGATGAATATTATGATCCATATAGCTTTAATGACCACACTTGCTGGTCTAGCTTTAAATGAAAGACCTGCTGCGATTAAGAGCTAAACAGTTTGATGAATTAATAAAAGCTATTTTGAATCTAGCTCAATAACATTAAAAGTGCCATTACAATCATAATTGCATTTTCTATAAAAGTAGCCTCAGTCATAGGTAGTTTTAAAGCTGTTCCTAGACAGGCACACTGTATTGCTTTTTTATCCAGTAATGTTTTAGTTACACCTATGGTAGTAATTCCTAGAACAACTAAAGTTAGTACAAGTGCAATATCTACTTGAAAACGCAACAAGAACATTAATCCCAGAGCTGTTTCTATAAAAGGGTAAATCCAACCATAAGGAGAAAACACCTTTGCCAGCGGATCATACATTTTAAAAGACTCACTGAATCCTTTTAAATCGAGCATCTTAAAAAAGCTGAAAATGATATAAAACAATCCCATAAAGTCCAGCATCGCTCCACTCCAGTTTTCTCTTGGATAATTCAATAATACCGTAGCTACAGCTATATACCCTAGTATTAAAAACAGTGATTTGAGTTGTTGCAGCTTCGGTTTTTCAGGTCCTGCTTTCGCGGAAGCGTGTTCCTCAAAAACATTACGATCTTCTATAACATCTATACTATACTTCTCAGGAAGTGCCGCTTGAAATGTCTGAACAGCAATATGAGAATCCATAATAATTATGGCTTCTTTACTATCTAAAGTGACTACCGCTTTTACAACTCCATCGATAGTATTTAATCTATTCTCAACACCCGTACGGCAGCCGTTGCAAGTCATTCCAGTAATGTGATACTTGTGTGTCACAATTATGGAGTTTCTTTAATTACAGCATCTTTAAGAGCATACTTAACGAGTTGACCTTTACGATAGTTCGTTACATAGAGCACATCATCTTGAACATAAACGTCTGTAGGTTTATGAATATCTGTTTCTAGAATTTGTTTCAATTGATACTCCATATCAAAAACGAGGATGCGTCCATTTTCAAAATCTGTAATAAATACTTCACTGTTGCTTACATAAATTCCAGTTGCGGCATTCATTTTTTGGTCTTTACCTATAATGGCAATACCTTTTCCAGATTTGTCAAACACTTGACCTCTGTGGTTATAGGCATCGGCCACAAAGATGTAGTTCTTTGTGATTTGTACGTCAGTAGGATAATACAGTTGTCCTAGTTCCTTTCCTTCAGTACCTATGCTTATCCACTTAGTTCCATTATAATAAAGAACACGATTAGGATAAAAATCGGCAATAGCGATTTCATTTCCATAAACACTTATAGAAGCTGGTGCGTCTAGAGAATCTTTTAAAACGAGATAATCAATCTTATCACCGCGTATAACTGCGATAGAATCACGACCATATTCTGGTATAAAGAGCGCTCTTTCTTTGAGTATGGAGTTGGTAACCTTATCTGTTATTTCAAATTCA
>JALZUY010000138.1 GCA_023301395.1 Nonlabens sp. | reverse complement strand
GGCTTTTTTGTTTTACAGAAGTTTTTAAATATCTTTTCTTAAAACGGAACTAAATAAGTAAACAACGACCTACTTCTTTATCAAATCCAAAAACTATAAATTTATTTCTGGTTTTTCATATCTCGTACTGATAAAATTTGCGGAGTTTTCAATCCTACTAAAACTATATTCTATCAAAAATTGGAAATTAACAATAAGTTAATATACGAGTAACATTACATCAATACAACCTGAGTAGTTTTACACAAATTTGTAATGATGAATAAATACTTTGCTCTGGTAGCTTTTGTTTCTATTTTGTTTGCGTGTACAACAGATAGGAATTTTCAAATTAATAATATAACAACTCCTGACGACCCTTCTTTTGAGTTGATTCATTACTGGAACTTTAATGATATATCAAGTCCAGAAGCACTAATAGCACCAACTCAAACTACAGGAGAAGCATTAATGACATATGCTGGAGACAGGTTTGATGATGTAGATGATGCTGTTGAGCTCAATGCAAGAAATAATGATGAAGCAGGAGGTGCTTTGAGATTAAGAAATCCTTCAGGGGAATTTATAGTCACTCTTCCGACTACCGGTTTTGAAGATGCAATAGTAACGTATGCTGGAAAACGTTCTGGTAGCGGCGCACAACAACAAACTTTCTCCTATAGTACGGACGGTATTACGTATACTCAAGCTGGTTTAGAAAACACTAGCTATGGAATTACGGAGACATATGTTTTACGTCAGTATGATTTCTCAAACATTCCAGAAACTGATAACAATCCTAATTTTAAAATCAGAATTGAATTTAACATTAATGCTGATGGGATCTCCGGTAACTCTCGTTTTGATAACTTCACTTTAGATGCTAAACCTACAGGTGGTGCTGGAGGACAATCTGGACTTTTTCACTATTGGGATTTTAATGATGATACTGATAATATCACCCTTATAACCCCAAATATTGGAGATGGAAATTTATCCTATTTTGGTGAGACTTATGATGATGTAGACGGTAGTGATTTGAATGCGAGAAATCAAACCATACCAGGAAAAGGATTGAGATTACGCAATCCATCGGGCGATTTAATAATGCACCTACCTACTACAGGACGTAAAAATATTGAAGTCAAATTTGCTGTAACCCGTTCTGGCAGTGGCTCACAAGATTTCAATATTTCTTACACTACTGATGGAACAACCTATACTGACGCTGGCATCTCTCCTTCTAATTTCTTGATTATTGAGTCTTATGAATTAAGAGAGTTTAATTTTACTGGAATTGCTGGAGTTGATAACAACCCTAACTTTAAGGTGAAACTTACTTTTGATATAACTAGCGCTACCGCAACTAGTGGTAATACTCGTTTTGACAACTTAAGCGTAGAAGGAGAGGTTGACAGCAGCACTCCACAATTATCTAATTCTCAATTTGAATTGTTTCAATATTGGAACTTTAATAATGACACGGACCTAGTTACATTGATAACTCCTAATGCTGGAAATGGAACACTTGAATACAATGGTGCTTCATTTGATGATGTAGGTGGTAGCGATTTGAATGCAAGAAATATGGATCCTGACGGTAGAGGATTGCGATTAAGAAATCCATCAGGTGATTTAATTTTGAATCTCCCATCTACAGGACATGAAAATCTCTCACTCAATTTTGCAGTAACACGATCAGGAAGTGGCTCTCAGACATTTGATATATCCTACACGGTGGACGGCACAAACTATATAGATACTGGATTAAATCAGACGACTTTCACGGTTATAGAAAACTATGAATTACGTGAGTTTGATTTAAGCTCTATTCCACAAGTTAACAACAACCCTAACTTTAAGGTGAAACTTACTTTTGATACAACTAGCGCTACTGCAACTAGTGGTAATAGTCGTTTTGATAATCTAAGCCTTGAAGGAGACACTTTATAGATTCCATTATCTCCAAATGAAAAAACCATGAAAAAAACAGTAACCACCATCTTTGGAATGTTATTATGCCTCGCTGGAGTTTATGCTCAAGAGACACTAAAATTAGAGCCTACAGAAAAAAGAACCATTCAAGTTCCAGAACCATCAGATATCGCATTTAGCGCAGATGGAAAATCCATCTTTATGGTAAGTGATAACGGCTATCTATTTGAAACAGATCTTGAAGGAACCATTTTACGTAAGGCAAACTATAAAGGTCTTGATGATGAGGCTGTTTATGTTACTAAATCTCACGTTTATGTCGTGGAGGAATTCTCACGTAAAATAAAAATGTTCAGCCTTCCAGATTTAATTTTAGAGAAGACTGTAAGTCTTCCTTACAATGGAGCGAGAAATAAGGCTTATGAAGGATTTACTTTTAATAAAGCCAAAGGCGTTTTTACGTTAATAGTAGAAAAAGATCCTATTTATGTTTTTGAACTGAATCAGAAATTAGAAAAGATGAACGAAATCAATTTAGGCGACATCGCTAGAGATATTTCGGCAGCGACTTATTATGATAACCATTTGTGGTTATTGAGTGATGAGGATAGTACAATCTTCAAACTGAATCCTAATGATTATAGCGTTATTTCTAGATGGAAAGTACCCGTTTTAAATGCCGAAGGTCTCGCCTTTAGCCCCGACGGGAATTTCATTGTAGCATCTGATGCTTTACAACGCTTATATTATTTTAACAATCCAGAAAAAAATTAGAGATGAAAAAAACAATATACTTACTTTTCATTCTATTCACGGGAAGTATTGCACAGGCACAAATATCAATTTCTAATGGAGAACATAATATAGAGATATCTTCAAGGATTTCTACTTACTACAACCAGCGTTTTTTAAAACCTGGCGAAGAAGAGCGCAATAAAAATAGATTTAGATTAAGAGATGCGCAACTTATTATTGAAGGTCGGATTAGAGGCGACTGGGAATATGAAATACAAGTTGATTTTGCAGATATAGGTTCTAATAATACCGGTGAAATAGATCCTGAAAACCCAGGCTTAATGGACGCCTTTGTAACCTATAAAGGCTTAGAAGCTTTCAATATTAAGGTAGGATACAGTAAACTACCATATTCTAGAAGCTCTATGACACCATTCCCATATTCAGTTTACTGGCAACGAGCACAAATAGCTCGTGGTGATATCTTCAGTCGTAGAGATGTAGGTGTCACTCTTTATAAGGATTTCTGGCAGAAACGTGTGAATGCTTATGCTGGTGTTTACACTGGTCTAGGTGAATCTTCACTTTCAGGTGATAATGATGCGAGTGGCAATCCAGAGTTCATCGCAAGAGTAGATGTAGCTTATCCAGCACCTATGAAAAATCGTGAAATTGATTATGTCCACACACCTATCCCACTATTTGCAATAGGTTTTAATGGTCGCTATGCTAATAAAAGTTTACCAGATGGTGAAGACTTTCCTGATGGATCAGCTGGAGAGTATGGTTTAAAGGTCGTTGATGGTAAAAAATATACTTACGGCATGGATTTTACTTTTCAATACAAAGGATTTTCTGGCCAGTTTGAGGTACACCAAATTAAAGCACAACCACAAAATGAGAACGATCCTTTATTCCTAGGACTTACTCCAGCACAAACTGGAGGCAAAGTGCTTGCAGGTGGATACATTTCACAACTTAATTATTTCATTAAGGATTATAAAACCATTGTATCTGTTCGCTATGAGCAACTAGACCTTAATGATCTTAATCCTGGTGATTCAAAAAGAATGTCTGCTGCTGTTGCTTATCAAATCAAAGGATTTGATGCGATGATAAAACTGCAATATTTTGATAATCTTAATAGACAAGAAAGTCTAGACACTTTAGACTGGAATGAGCAAATAAGACTAGGTCTGCAATTCAATTTGTAGATAAAAATCTCATTTTCTGAAAAGGCTTCAAATAATTTACAGCTATTATTTGAAGCCTTTTTCTATGAATAGCACTTATGATTTTCATATTCAAAATAGAGCTTTAATTATCATGC
>JALZUY010000137.1 GCA_023301395.1 Nonlabens sp. | reverse complement strand
TCATGGTCTGTTGATTTTGATAGTATAAAAGAACTCTATCAAAAAATCTTCAAGAAGAAAATGGAGCTTGAGAAAAAAACAGTAGAAAAACCTAAATCTAATAGTGTCAATCAAGGACCAGTGGAGTTCAAAATGTAATTAATCTACGCTTTCGCAAAAGCGAAAAAATAATTGCTTTTTATCTCAACACAAGCTTTTCAATCATGTCACTGCCTAAATGTTTATTGAGGTTTTCTAAAATCTTAGTACGTCCATAAAGTAATTCCTCTCTTAAAACTGAAGATGATAGACTTATGAATAGAGTAGTGCCACTGTACTTAATTTGGGTCGTGTAAGTCATGATTCCAGTACCCATAACTTCTTTCCATGCATTATCTACATCTACACGGGCAAAACCTTTTTGCAGCTTGTTTTGGGCTTTAAAATCATTTAAAGCCTCACTCATATTTAAGAAATCGTCTTTTTTATTCTTGCGCATCTATGTGAACTTTATAAATATATTCAGTACCATTCTCATGCAATAGAACAAGTGTGGACTCATTGCATTTTTTCAAGGTTTGCTGGTGACGACCTTCTCCGTCTTTAAAAGTCAACACAACCTGTCCGTCTACAGTTTCCCATGTAAAAGGCACTGGACTACCATAATTAATAAAACCACCATCATAGGTTGGACTTATTCTGTTTTTTACTCCATTTGAACCTTCAATTTCAAAATGGTCCATGTGGTTAGAGAAAGGGAATTCACGCTCAGTTCCATCTGGTAAAGTAACGGTTTCAATATTCCAGTAACCTTCCATAGAATTTACCATTTCAGTAGCATTGTTACTACATGAAGTGATACTGATAATTGTTATTAATAGAATGAGTTTTCTCATAACTTAAAAATCTTATAGGATTGATGAATTTCTTTAACGACTTGCTCTGTACGATCTGGATGTGTATCGCTTATAAATAATTGACCAAATTGATCTTCATTTACCATATTAATAATTTGGGTAACTCGATTCTCATCGAGCTTATCAAAAATATCATCGAGTAATAAAATAGGAACCGTACCACTTTGTTCTTTTATAAATTCAAACTGGGCTAGTTTTAAAGCAGTAAGGAAACTCTTTTGTTGTCCTTGACTACCATATTTTTTAATCGCATGGCCTGATAGTAGAAAATATAAATCATCCTTGTGAGTTCCAGCACTGCTGTATTGCAATTGCATATCTTTTTGCAAGGCTTTTTCAAATACTTGAGTTGCTGTAGCGTCGTTTAAATCTGACTTGTAATAGATATTTACATCTTCTTCACTTTGCGAGATATAAGCATAGTATTTCTTAAAAATAGGAGTAAAAACTTCCAGAAAAGAAACTCGGGTTTTATGAAGATAGGTGGCTAGAATAACCAGTTGCTCATCATAGACGTCCAGTCCATCTCTATCAAACGTGCGGTTTGCTTGAAAATACTTCAATAACGCATTGCGTTGCTGGATGAGCTTATTATAGGTAACGAGCTTATTAAGGTATTCTTGATTATCAAGTGAAATCACACGATCCATAAACCTACGTCTGGTATCGCTACCTTCAATAATTAAATCACGATCTGCAGGAGAAATAATAACCAGCGGTATTAAACCTATGTGCTCACTTATTTTCTCATAAGCTTTTCCATTGCGTTTAATCACTCGTTTATTACCACGTTTTGCACTTACAACTACTTTCTCACTCTTTTCATTTTTTGTAAAATTTCCATTAATCACAAAAAAATCTTCATCGTGCTTAATATTTTGTACAGTGATAGGATTAAAGTAACTTTTTGCAAATGCAAGGTGATAAATAGCGTCAAGAGCGTTGGTTTTTCCTACACCATTGTTGCCTACAAAACAATTTATCTTCTCATCCAGCTCAAATTCTGCCGAGGAGAAACTTTTGTAATTCACTAAGCTCAAAAAATCGAGTTGCATGTAATTAAGTTAATGTGTTGTTATTTAGATTGTTGTGTTGTGTTCGCTTTCGCGAAAGCATGATAATTAACTCATCTTTCCACAAGAAACAAAGGTATGGTTTGAAACTAAGAAGAATAAAGCATTAAACACATTTTTAATTATAGATAAATATTATATTTTTGCGCGTTCAATAAAGAAACTATGGCTACCTATAATAAAAGAGGATACAAACCTAAAACAAAGAAAGAGAAAGAAGTTGTAGAAGAAATTCTAGACTCTGAATCAACTACTGCTGAGGTGTTTAGCACCTTAGACGAAGGAGCAAACAAAACAGAAGAATGGGTAACGAGAAATCAAAACACGATTCTTTACATCATCGGTGGTCTTGCAGTTGTAGCTTTACTATGGTGGGCTTACACACAATTTATTTTAGGCCCTAAGTCTGAAGAGGCTGTAGTAGAGATGACACAATCTAATATTTATTACAATGATGCCGTAAACGCAAGTGGAGATGTGCAGGATTCTTTGTACACACTAGCTCTTGAAGGTGGAAATGGGAAATTTGGTCTATTAAGAATAATCGATGAATATTCTGGTACTGATGCTGCTAATCTTGCAAACTATCAAGCAGGTATGGCTTATTTAAATATTGGTGGTACAAATTATCAAAAAGCAATTGATCATTTGAGTGCATACAATGGTGGAGATTCTGTTTATGAAGGTCTTTCACTTGCCGGTATAGGTGACGCACTTGTTCAAGTAAATCAAACTGGTGATGCTGTTTCATATTATATGAAGGCTGCACAGTCTAGTCCTGATGAATTTAGTACTCCTAAATATCTATTAAAAGCAGCAAATGCAGCTATTGCTACTGGAGATAACTCAACGGCCATAAAAGCTCTTGAGACGATTGAATCTACTTATGGAGATTCTGATGAGGCAAGTACGGCAAAAGTACTTCTAGGGCAAGCTCAAGCTGCAGGAAACTAATTCCATGGCTACACAAGGAAAAGACTTATCACATTACGATAAAAACAATATTCCCGATGCTGCAGCAATGCGCATCGGGATTGTTGTTTCTGAATGGAATGATGATATCACAGAGAACCTTTTTAAAGGTGCTCTAGAGACGTTAAAAGATTGTGGTGTTGATGAATTCAATATTCACAGAATGAATGTACCAGGTTCTTTCGAATTGATTTATGGTTGTAAAACCATGCAACAAAGAACCTATCCAGTTGTGAGTAGACGCACTAAAAAGCCACTAGATGCTATTATCGCAATAGGTAATGTAATACGTGGAGAGACGGCTCACTTTGACTTTGTATGTCAAGGTGTTACTCAAGGAATAAAAGATCTGAATATTAATAAGACACTCATACCAGTTGTATTCTGTGTTTTAACAGATGATACTCATGCACAGTCTGCTGCTCGTAGTGGTGGAATTCATGGCAACAAAGGAGCTGAGGCTGCAATAGCAGCAATAAAAATGGCCGCTATTAAAAACGACCATTAGATATATTCCGATATTTTAAAAACGTACTGAAAAGCTGATTATTTAATAATCAGCTTTTTTGTTGTTTGTAATTCTCCTGCTTGAATGGATACAAAGTATAATCCAGATCTATAAGCGCTCACATCTATTTTTGTAGCGTTTGAGCTTGCGGTTGTATTGAATTGATTGACAACTTGACCTAAACTATTCATCACTTTAATATTTAAGTCATCACTTATAATAGTATCGATTTTAAGGAATGCAATATCACTTGCTGGGTTAGGATATAATTGTACTGCATTTGCAAGTAAATTATCCTCACTTGATAAGGTGCTGTTTAAAGCGATATTATCAATAAACGTGCTATTACTATAATCATTAAGATTTATAAATCTTA
>JALZUY010000136.1 GCA_023301395.1 Nonlabens sp. | reverse complement strand
CCTTTGACTTCATCATCTTTTTCCTGTCCTTGAAAACCGTATCTATAAGAATCACTATCTACAGAGCCGTGGCGGTTAGGTAGTAGCATACCGCCAGGATAGTAATCATTGTAAATCAACAGGTTTCCCATCAAGTCTTCTGCTTCTTCTTTCTTGCTGCTGGGAATAATACATTATTCAAGATCAGTCTGTATCCTGGCGAATTAGGATGCAGGCTCAACTCTGTAGGTGGATCTCCTACTCTATGCTGGTAATCTTCTGGGTCATGTCCACCGTAGAAGGTGAAGAATCCTTTACCACGTATTCCGTGAATGTATTTTGCTTCTTTATTAGAACGATTTTCTCCTAGTACGAGAACATTTTTCTTCACTTCCTTACGATCATAACTGGTCGTTTGTCCCATGAATCCTTTTACAAGACTGGTATGATTTTGATTCAACATAGTAGGGATAGGATCCCATTTTGCAGAGAAATCCATTAATGAAAAGTAATCGAGGTCTTTTTTTATTCCGCGTTTTTGAGTCATATCTATAGAGCTGAATTCATACACATTTGGAGAACGTTCCAGCGTGAAATCTGTAAAGGCAAATGTCTTGTTGTAATCTACTTTATTTTGGTAAGCAGCATCACTTGCGTCTCCATCAAACATAGGCTCACAAATATCTACACCTTCTACAGCTAGTGCAATGTCAAAACTGTCTGTCGCGCTGCACATCGCAAACATGAATCCGCCGCCTACTACGTAATCGCGTATCTTTAATGCCACATCGCGTTTTGCCTCACTTACTTTATCATATCCTAACTTAGCAGCGCGTTCCTCGGCTTCTTTCTTTTCTTGAATATACCATGCCGCAGTTTTAAAACTGCGATAAAACTTCCCATATTGACCCGTAAAATCTTCATGATGCAAGTGCAACCAGTCATATAACAAGAGTTGATCTGAGAGTACTTCTTCGTCATAAATCTTAGTATATGGAATCTCTGCATAGGTCAAGACCATCGTTACCGCATCATCCCATGGCAATTTTCCTGTAGGTGTGTAAACGGCAATTTTAGGTGCTTTTTCCAGCAATACTTCTTGCATGTTTTGAGATGGACTAGACACGAGTTCCAATATAGAACTTACTTCACTCTCGGTCATTTCTTCATAGCTCACGCCACGCACTATTAATTCCTTTTTGATTTCCTCTACATTGGGCATTAAAAAGGAGCCACCACGATAGTTGAGCAACCACTTTACTTTAGTTCCCTTACTCAGTACCCAGTAGGATACGCCATAGGCTTTTAAGTGATCATTTTGCGTATCTGCATCCATGGGAACAAACAAATATTGCGCCATAGACAGCGGTGCCCAAAGGATTAGAAAAGTATATAATAGAAATTTCTTCAACATAGAATTTTTATTTTAGAGCAGTACATCCATAAATAACGCTTTCGCAAAAGCGTTATTCTAACCATTCATTGCATAAAAAATGCCACAAAAATGTGTATGTGCTAAGATAGCAAAGAACGCGTGAGATATTAAATAAAGTATGCGAATTTTAACAGCAACCTAGAAAGGCACCTCATCCTCAGGATTTGCAGGGAAATCACCAAATGCATCCTTAGCGCTAGGTAAACTTCTCGCATCTAATCCGTCTGGGCGATTGGTATCATCATTTGCCGCGTTCATCTTAGAACCAAATTCATATGGCGTAGAGAAATCATCGAGATTATCGAACTTACCAAATTGACCCAAGAACTTCAATCGTATCGCGTCAGTCGCACCATTACGGTGTTTTGCAACGATAAATTCGGCTTGATTTGCAGTAGGACTTTGATCATCATCATCCCATTCCTCAAGGTTGTAATACTCTGGTCTGTAGATGAATGAAACAATATCTGCATCTTGTTCAATCGCACCCGATTCACGTAGGTCAGACAGTAATGGTCGCTTACTACCACCACGAGTCTCTACTGCACGAGATAACTGTGATAACGCAATTACTGGCACACTCAATTCCTTTGCAAGTGCTTTTAAATTACGAGAAATAGTAGATATTTCTTGTTCACGATTTCCACCTTTGTTACCTGTTTGAGCCGTCATTAACTGCAAGTAATCAATCATGATCAACTTAATACCATGTTGTGAAGCTAGTCTTCTACATTTTGCACGTAAGTCAAAAATGGATAACGATGGCGTATCATCAATAAATATAGGAGCACGTTCTAGATCCTTCACTTTCACATTAAGCTGTTCCCACTCATGTGGCTCCAGTTTACCGGTTCTTAATTTCTCACTAGGTAATCCAGTTTCAGACGATATCAAACGTGTGATCAATTGAACTGAGCTCATCTCCAGTGAAAAGAACGCTACTGGAATATTTGATCCTACAGCAACATTACGAGCCATAGAAAGTGTAAAAGCCGTTTTTCCCATACCAGGACGTGCGGCAATAATTATTAAATCACTAGGCTGCCATCCAGATGTTAAACGATCTAAATCTGTAAATCCAGTAGGTACACCACTCAATCCATCGCGATTTGCAATGTCTTCAATACGTTGCTTAGCTTGTTTTACTAAGTCCATTGCAGACTCTGTACTTTTTCTAATATTTCCTTGAGTTACCTCATAGAGTTTTGATTCTGCTTTATCAAGTAAATCAAATACGTCTGTGGATTCTTCATAGGAATCGGCTATAATCTCTGTAGATAGTTTGATCAAACTACGTTGAATAAACTTCTGTTGGATAATACGTGCGTGGAATTCAATGTGAGCTGTGGAACTCACTAATTGTGACAATTGTACTAGATAATGATCACCACCAGCGCCTTCAATATTTTCATCTTTGCGCAGTTGAGCACTTACAGTTAATAAGTCGACTGGACTACCACTTTTAAAGAGCTTATCAATCGCGTCAAAAATGTATTGATGGGATTTTTTATAGAAAACATCAGGTGTTAAGAGGTCAATCACCTCATCAACTCCTTTTCCATCAATCATTAAAGCACCTAGTACAACTTTCTCTAAATCAATAGCTTGTGGTGGTATTTTTCCTCGCTCAAGAGGAACCACCATGCTATTATCTGTTTTAGAAACGGCCAATGATTGAATTTTTTCCATAGGTTCAAAAGTAGTGTTTTGGGGTAGTTATTGCGTGGTAACGATATCTTCCACTAGTTAACAAAGTAA
>JALZUY010000135.1 GCA_023301395.1 Nonlabens sp. | reverse complement strand
GCCAAAACAATTGTGGAACAAAAACGTAAAAACTGGAGCTGGAGCAGCTGGTTTAGTAATAATGATAATGTAAGTATAGAGATCAATTATGTGGTTAAAATGCCAGTAACAAACGATCTCGACGCTTGTAACGATTATGGAACTCTCACGCTGGATAAGCTCATAGGTCACGCAAGACTTAACTGCGATTATGGTAGAATGGATATCGACTCTTTACTACATGAGGACAATTATATTAAAATGGACTATACAAACAAGTCTACGATAGATTATATAAAATCTGCCACGATTAATGCAGACTATAGTGGTTTCACACTTGGTGAATCTGAAAAAATAGAGCTCAAGGCTGACTATTCACATAGCGAATTTAAAAAAGTTGATGATCTTGATATCAATACAGATTACGGTAGCATAACTGTAGGAGAAGCAACAAACTTTACCGGTCGTGGAGATTATGTAAGTTTTAAAATAGGGACAATCACAAATACTCTTGACTTAAACACCGATTATGGCTCTATAAGTGTCGCTAGATTAAAAGCTGGTTTTAAAGAAGTAACGATACGTAGTGATTTTACAGGAGTTAAAGTTAATTATGAAACAACAGCAAACTTTGACTTTACAGTAGATACTGAGTTTGCTGGGATCTCATTAAGTGATGGTGTAACGGTAACTAGATCAGACAGTGATTATACTGACAAGTTAAAAGCTGGATATAACGGTACAGAGAATAGTGGCAACACTATCAATATACGTACTTCATATGGTGCAGTTAAGTTGAGAGCAATGGATTAACATTCCAACCATAGATAACAACAACTGAGTATTAAATAATTGATTACAATAGAGAAACAGTTCATTTTTGAACTATCAACAAAAAACAAAACACTAAAATTCAATAACATGAAAAAGATCTTATTATTATGCATCGTAGTATGCAGTGCACAAATGGCAACAGCACAATGGTTTGGTAACAAATCAATTAAAGGAAATGGCGAGGTAACTAAAAAAACATTCAACACAGGAAATTATGACAGCATTTCCGTTTCTGGATCTATGGATGTGATTCTAGTTCCAGGAACCGAAGGTAAAATTACCGTTGAAGCCGAATCTAACATTATGGAATATCTACGTATCGAGGTAGATGGAGACAAACTCATTATAGGGACAAAAAAGAATACTAATATCAATCCAAAGAGAGCGATAAAAGTAACCGTTCCTGTTAAGTCTATCGACTATGCAAGTGTATCTGGTAGTGGAGAAATCATGAGCGATATGACTCTTAAGTCACGCAACATGCGTTTAAAAGTATCGGGATCTGGAGATATCAATTTAGATATAGAAACAGAGACTTTAAAAGCAAGCGTTACAGGAAGTGGCGATATGGTCCTTACAGGTCGTGCCGAAAATCTTGAAGCTAGTGTAACTGGTAGTGGTGATTTAAAAACTACTGGTTTAAAAGCAAACAATGTAGAAGCAAAAGTCACAGGTAGTGGTGATATCGCAGTCTATGTAAACGGTGGTGATTTTAAAGCACGCGTTACTGGCAGTGGAGACATACGCTATAAAGGAAATACCTCAAACGTGGATAAGAAAGTAACAGGTAGCGGTGACATTGATAAAATGTAAGCTTTTACTCCATTTTATATTTAAAAGTCTTGATGAAAATCAAGGCTTTTTTTGTGCGCTTTTGCAAAATCGATTCAAAAAAACCTGCTTTATTATAAAAGCAGGTTTTTTTGAAATTATTTGATAATTACTTTTCTAGTTTGAATGCCGTAATTCGTATTCATTTTTACAATATAATTACCGCTTGATAGAGTTGATGTATTCACTCTAATTGTTCCGTTTTGGTTTGAAACATCATAGGTATTTACTTGTTGACCTAACATATTAATTATAATAAGTTCTTCAATCTCTATTTCTACAGATTTCTTTATATGTAACTCTTCAATATCATTAGGTGTGAATAGGATAATATCTGAATCAGTTAACTCTACAGCACCTGTACTTAAGGTAGATGGTTGTGAGAAAGTAATATAAAAGCGATCTTCATAAGTACCTGCAGTTAATTGAGGACTTGTATGGTTTCCATTCATTAAATCTACATAAACATTTAACAAGGCGTCTTTTAAATAAATGTGCTGTGTAGTTGGGATATTCATTAAATCATCAATTAATATCTCAAAGCTACTATCATCGCGTATAGTCACCTTTAATGGTAATTCTACTTGATCGTTTATCGCTGGTATTCCTTGTATTATAAGGTTTGTGTTAGGCAATGACCATGACATATCATCTATTTGTTCATCATATTTTACTCCATCATAACTTCTATCAAAACCTAGACTTGCATTAGGATCTACAGTCATTAAAATTTGTCTATGGATAAGATTTGAAGAATTGAATCCTAATCTTATTTTTGAACGTGGATCATTAGGCGAATTGATATCTCCTATAACTGTAATCGGAGTACTTCCTGGCGCAGCAACAAATAGACTCAGTCCATCGGACTCCTTTTTTAATTGTCTTTGGTCATTTCTAAACCTTACTTTACCACCATTATTTATTCCAGTCACAAAGAATCCTTGTCCCACTGGAACATAACGTTCTGGACGTTTAGTAGCAACTCCTCCTTGGTTAACACTAGGGTCAGAAGTACCTAAAGTAGCTTGACCTACTCCACCAGATAAGTTATATGTTGCGTATCCACCTTGATAAAACTGTAATTGGTGTGAGTTCCCACCCCAATGTTCCCAGAAATAAATGGTTCCATCGATATCTGGATTATCTGTTATAAATTCATGAGCATCTAGAGCGATTGATAGTAGTTATAATCTTCACATGCTCTCTAAGCCAGATACCTTACTTGAACTCACAGATTACCATTTTAAGCTTACAAAGCAAAAAGATAATTATAAGGAGATGTACAATTCCTTAAATAGTAAAGCTCAAATTTATTATCTCAAAGGAGAAAAAGATAACTCCATGATCGTTTTAGATCAAAGTGCAGCGTTATCTATTGAAGTAGATAATACAGACAATTTAGGAGAAATTTATGGGAATATGGCGAGTATTTATATCGTTCAAAGAAAATACCAAGAAGGAATTCTTTAATACTCTAAAGCTTTAAAGATACAACAATAACAAAATAAAAAATCTAATGAAATCTTTGTAATTGCTAATCTAGGTATCGTTTATAATCAGATAGGCAATTATGATCTTGCTCTAGAATATTTTGATAAAGCACGTGCTTATTATCAGAAAATCGATGACAAAGATCTAGAAAGTGATTAGAGAAGCTGTTAAAAATGAGTTTGAAATTAAACTCAATGATAATAAACTAAAGAATCAAAAAGAACAGGAACAACTTAAATTGGATCAATTAAAGACTACTTCAATAATTATAGGAATATCAGTTATATTAGTAAGAATACTACTCTTTTACGGTCGTAACATTATAAAAATAAATAATGAGAAAAGACGCGAACTTCTTGATGAACTGGAACTTCTCAAAAAGGATGATTCCTCTGGTATTATAGTAGACGTAAGCAATTTTGAACTCAATAGAGTAACCTTAGAAAAATCTATAGATAGAAAATTGAATGATACAGACTGGAACGTATTGAATATACTTCTAGAAAGTCCTGAGGTTACAAACAAAGTAATTGCCGAAAAAGCTTTCTTAAGCATTGATGGAATAGGATCTTCATTAAGAAGAATGTATGATTACTTTGAAATTGAAAAAACAAAGTATAAAAAAATTGCCCTTATAAAAGAAGCTATAGAGCGTTCGAGAAAGGCCTAGCAGCTATTAATTGGTTTTATTTATACTCAGTGCGTATGCACATTCATGGAGTAATCTAACCTACAATCCAGACCAATCCGGTTTTGATTTAAATCCTTTAAAAGGTTTTGTAGATTTATATGGCCTAACACAATTATCAAAATTGATATTGGAAAGAGCTAATTTAAAATAGCCTACATAAAATTAGCCTCAAACCAATCTTTAACACTTGTTTCTATGCGGTTTTTTATATCGCTCGTATCTGCCTTCTCAAATTTATCACCAGTAATTTGTTCATATAATTCTATATAACGTTCACTTACTGAGTTGATATAAGCATCATCCATATCTGGAAGTATTTGTCCTTCTTCTCCTTGAAAATCATTTGATATCAACCACTGGCGTACAAACTCTTTACTTAATTGTTTTTGCGGTTCGTTGTTATCTTGACGATCTTGGTAACCATCAGCATGGATGTATCTTGAGGAATCTGGTGTATGGATTTCATCTATAAGGACAATTTTACCATCTTTAGTTTTCCCAAATTCATACTTAGTATCTACGAGCAGTAATCCACGTTTTTTTGCAATATGTCTTCCTCTACGATATAAATCACGAGTGTATTTTTCAAGAACTTCATAATCATGCTCACTTACTATACCACGTGCGATAATATCTTCTCTTGAAATATCCTCATCATGATCACCCATCTCAGCCTTAGTAGCTGGAGTTATAATAGCCTCAGGAAATTTATCATTTTCCTTCATACCGTCGGGCATAGGAACTCCACAAATCGTTCTACGACCAGCTTTATATTCACGAGCAGCATGACCGCTCATATAACCACGTATCACCATTTCTACCTTGAAAGGTTCACACTGGTAACCTATAGCTACGTTAGGGTCTGGAGTTGCAAGTAACCAGTTAGGAACAATATCTTCAGTAGCTTGCATCATTTGTGTTGCAATTTGATTCAAGATTTGTCCTTTATAAGGAATACCGCGTGGCATGACTACATCAAATGCGCTCAATCGATCACTCGCCACCATTACTAATAAATCGTCATTTATACTATAAACCTGGCGTACTTTTCCTTTATAAACATTGGTTTGATTTGGAAAATTAAAGTCTATATCGTTAATAGTATTAGGTAGCTTCATAATATAATAGTGTGAATTACAGATCGGAAGAGCA
>JALZUY010000134.1 GCA_023301395.1 Nonlabens sp. | reverse complement strand
AGAAGTACGTGAGTACGAAGGAGAACCACAAGATGCTGATATCGAAGCTAAAATTGCTGCATTTACTTATGATAAAGTTTATGAAGTAGCAAAAAAAGGAAGCGAAAAGGGCGAACGCTCAAAAGCTTTTGGCGAGATCAAAGATGCCTTAATGGAGACTTTTGATGAAGAAACAGTAGCAAATCATGGAAAAATGATTTCTAAGTACTTTAACAAATCTCACAAAAAAGCAGTTCGTGATGTATTGTTAAATGAAGGTACACGTTTAGATGGTCGTAAGACTACAGACATACGTGATATCTGGTGTGAGGTAGATTACCTTCCATCTACACACGGTAGTGCTGTATTTACTCGTGGAGAAACTCAAGCACTAGCAACAGTAACTCTAGGAACATCAAGAGATGCAAACGTAATAGATATGGCTTCTCAAGAAGGAGAAGAGCGTTTCTACTTACACTATAATTTCCCACCTTTCTGTACAGGAGAAGCTCGTCCACTACGTGGAACTTCTCGTCGTGAAATAGGTCATGGAAATCTTGCACAACGTGCATTAAAAAGAATGCTTCCAGAAGACCTTCCTTACACAGTAAGAATCGTATCTGAAGTACTTGAATCTAACGGTTCTTCTTCTATGGCTACAGTTTGTGCTGGTACAATGGCTATGATGGATGCAGGTTTACCTATGAAAAAACCAGTTTCTGGTATCGCAATGGGATTAATTACTGATGGTAGTAACTATGCAGTACTTTCTGATATTTTAGGTGATGAAGATCACTTAGGAGATATGGACTTTAAAGTAACTGGTACTGAAGATGGTATCACTGCTTGTCAAATGGATATTAAAGTAAAAGGTCTTTCTTATGAAATTCTTACTAATGCTTTAATGCAGGCTAGAGATGGTCGTTTGCACATTCTAGGAAAACTAACAGACACAATCGCTGCTCCTAATGAAGACGTGAAGTCACATGCTCCTAAGATGGAATCTATGGAGATTGAAGGAAAATTCATTGGAGCTGTAATAGGACCTGGTGGAAAAGTAATTCAAGAAATGCAAAAAGAAACTGAGACTGTAATCAACATCAAAGAAGATGGTGATATGGGTGTTATCGAGATCGCTGGTACAGACCGTGCTAAGATCGAGGCTGCTCTAGAACGTATCAGAAACATCATTTTTGAACCTACCGTAGGTGAGGTTTATGAAGTGAAGGTTGTGAAGATGCTAGATTTTGGTGCTGTTGTAGAATTAAGACCTGGTAAAGAGACTTTACTTCACGTAAGTGAGTTTGATTACAAGCGTATTGAAGATCCATCAACTGTATTAAGTGTAGGTGATGTACTAGATGTAAAATACATGGGTGTAGATCCACGTACTAAGAAGCAAAAAGTATCTCGTAAAGAATGTATGCCTAAGCCTGAAGGTTGGGTAGAGCGTCCAGCACGTCCACGTGATGACCGTCGTTCTAATGACCGTCGTGCTCCACGCCGTGATGATCGTCCACGTAGAGATAATGACTCTAAGTCTGAGTAATAAAATCGCATTTCGAGATCCTCAATGCTCGATGAAATATGATGAAATTAAAATCCCTGTAACTTCATTGTTACAGGGATTTTTTATGTGATTCATTTATAACATCGCTTTAGCAAAAGCAAATGAAAATTACTCAATACCATTTTTATATTAAGTTTATTCTTTAATCAATTTTTCACTCGATAAAATATCGTTACTTATTCCTAATAATTGAACAAAGTACATTCCATTAGATAAGATAGCATCTAAAATTAATCGATTACTTGAGACTACATTTTCTGTTTTATAAATGACTTTACCCATTACATCAACGATTCTTATAGAGTTTACTCCATATATCAAAGACTCAGGAATATCTATAGTTAACTGTTCTCTAAACGGATTTGGATACATTTTTATCTCCGTATCTAGAATATTTAAGTCATTTGACAGCACTGCACCTGCACAAATGACCTCAAGATCTGCAATAGAAACCCATGGTCCTGTGTAAGTCGCTGCGCCTGTTACTGTAAATCTCACATATCTAACTACCGTATCGTTAAAGGAATCGTTTATAGATGTTGCTTGAGTAGTATTTGTTTGTCTATCTACTAGAGTTGTATATCCGCTAGTTGCGCTGGTTGTAGAACCTTCAATCAAGTATTGATAATCACGATCCTGAAACGGAAACATATTCACTGCATTTATATTTAATCCAGCTCCTAGATCAATCACCATAGACTGTGGAAAAGTCATTGCAGACCATCGATTTGAAGGATTACCATCAATCACATTACTTGCAGGATTACCTGCTTGCTCATCTGTAAAACTTGCTACACTAGCACTTAACACTAGATTAGTTCCCTGCACACAATCTGGTGCAGATAGCACTTCTATACTTGCTGTGTCTGTAAATGAACCATCTACTGTTGTAGCTGTAATAATTACTGTTCCAGCGGTTACTGCGGTAACTAATCCGTTTGAATCTACAGTTCCTATAGCCGTATCTGAAGATGACCAACTCACCTGAACATTTGTAGCATTACTAGGCTGTATTGAAGCTGTTAATTGTTGTGTTCCACCATTAGAGATAATACTCATAATCGGACTTACTGCAACACCAGTTACTGAAACTGGAGTACAAACCATACTGTAGTCAAAAGGCATACAGTTACTTGATGATGTCATCCCTAGAAAATCTAGATAACAAGCACCTTGCCCATTTCCTACTGCTGTATCAACTATAGGAGCAGCATTTGTAATTGTACCCGTTGCTCCTATTATTTCATGAGCACCTACATCTTTACTCGTTGAAGATCGCGTTAATCCTTCTATATCTACAATGACTTGAGGATAATTTCCTGTTGCAGCATTTACAGCAGGACCAGTTGTACTAGGCTTAAAAATTTCGCCACTCAGACTAAAATTCCCATTTGCATTAGTAATTCCAGGATTAGTAATTCCTATGTTAGAACCTCCAAAAACATTTCCTACATAAGTCATTTGTCCACCAATTGCAGACACAGATCCCGAAACTATAGTTCCATTAGTACTATATATAAGATTGTTTGCAATAACACCTTGAGGAGCTGTACTTGCTCGCTCGTTATTATAATAAATAGGATCATCAGAATTGTAAATGGTATTGAAGGCTATTAAAACGTTGTTTACAAATTGATAACTATTACTCGTGCCTCCTGAGACAGAATCGCCTCCCATAATTGTAATACCACTATTAAAACTACTGCTAGAATTATTCAATCCTTGCATATAATTATTGATAATTACATGGTCTTGATCAATAACTCTAATGCCGCCAGAACCGGATTTCCCTTCACCTATAAAGTAATTTCTTTCTACTAAAGCTCCAGCACCATGACGCAATACTAAGGAACCTCGACAACTTCTAAAAGTGTTTTCGCGATAAGTATTTCCAAGACTTTTATTAGAAATAATCTCAGATTCTCCATCAACATCATGAAAATAATTATGCTCAACTAAAACTCCAGCATTAACAAACTGTCTATTACTAGCACCTATACGTATTCCTTCAGAATCACCTGAATTTACTCGTCCATCCTTGGGCGGGACGTTATAGAAGTAATTATTCCTAATTATATGACCAGCGACACCACTGTTTTGATGAGCAAGTTCTACTAATATAAAAACACCAGTACTATTCTTATTCATCATCGTACAATTCTCAATCGTATTATTGAAACCATAAAGTACGATCCAGCGACTTTTATTATCTCCAGCTGTGATTAAATTATTAAAAGCACAGTTTCTCATAATAGTGTTATTTGCAAAATCAGTACTTGAGCCGCTACGTCTAAATTCTACATGATTATTTGTACCTGTTCCTCCATTCCAGTAAAAACCTTCAATAATCAGGTAATCGCCATAAACATTCATTTCAGAACTACCGTTAAAAATAACGCCACCAAGCGTTTGAGCTCTAAGCACTATAGGATTACCTGAAGTTCCTGATGCATTAAAAACTATATTCTGATCTGTATAAGTTCCATCTGCCCAGGTAACCACATCACATGGTTGAAGATTTAATGCGTTAAACTGACTTGCAGAGCTAACGGTATAATCAGTAGCAGCGGCCTCAATGGTAAGTGAAAAAAAAACAATAATAGAAAAAGATATTCTTGAAAT
>JALZUY010000133.1 GCA_023301395.1 Nonlabens sp. | reverse complement strand
TGATATTCAAGTATTTTAATTCCCAATCCAGTACAGCACTTAATATAATTGCTGGTGCATAAATTGTAATTCCTGCAGCCAGTCCACGTTGTATTAAGAATAGGATAGAGGCAAGTGATCGCGTTTGTACATCAAATCTTTTTTCAAGAAACTCATAAGCTGTGTAAACTTTGAGTTTATGGTATATAGGAATGAATGTGACACAAATTATAATGATTGCTATAGGTAGTCCAAAATAGAATTGTACAAACTCTAGTCCATCAGTATAAGCCTGTCCTGGCGTGCTTAAAAATGTAATCGCACTAGCTTGAGTTGCCATTACAGATAAACCTACAGTCCACCATCTAGCGTCTCCACCTTTGATATACTCTTCACTGGTTTGCTTACCACGTGTTTTATAAACTCCATACAACACTATAAAAGCTAGTGTAGATGTAAGTATGGTCCAATCAATTATTTCCATAAACGGCTGTAATTAAGTAAAATATAGCTGCAAATACGAGATTAGCAACAATTACAAGAATGTAAACACGATTCCACTTTTTAGAACTTTTCACGAGACTTATTTTTAACGGGTTGATCATCTACACCTATACTAATCATGTTTGCGAGCAATTTATATGCTCCAGACACACCAGCCGGTAATTCTCTAAATAAGCTCAAACCTGTGTAAATGATATGGCCTTTTCCATGACGGGCAACAATTAAACTACCATTTGTCATTTCTTCACCTTTATCATGCATTCCCAGAACTGGTGTAAAGGCATTGTCCCATTTAATAGGAAAATACAAACCACGTTCTTGAACCCAATTTTCAAAATCAGCATTGGTAATTTTATTAGGTGTATTTAAAATAGGATGATCTGGTGCGAGAAGTTTTACTGCTGCGTTCTCGTCTGTAACACGCTTTCGCGAAAGCGTAATTGACAATGGCCCAAGTGCATCAGGACTAATACGTCGATTCGTATTGTATTGCATCATGAGAGTACCGCCATTTTTAACATAAGTATCTATACGTTCTTGAAGTGCAGCCATCTCAGTAGGAGCTACATTAAAAGCACGTATTCCTACCACAACAGCATCATATTTTGATAAATCGCTAGGAACTTCACTTGGCTCAAAACGGAATACTTTACTACCTATGGCTTCAATCGCAGTTCCTACATCGTCTCCAGCACCATTGATGTAAGCAACGGTTGTAGCTTTGTTTTTAAGATCTGGTTTCACAATTTGTGCTTCATTATTACGCACTAGTTGCTGGTCTGGAATATGATTGTAGTCGATAGAAATAACTTCTTGAGAATAACTAGCGTCTCCTATTTTTACTAATCCAGTAACGATTCCACGAGAAGCTTTTTTAGGTGGTTTCACTTCAAAATTGTAAGTACGTACTGTTCCAGAACTAAGAGCATCAAATTTGATTACTGAAGGTTTTATTTTCCATTTTTTTGGTCCAGACAATTCAATTGTTCCAGCTTTCATATCAGTATTTGCCGTCATACTCACTTGAATCATTTGAGATGCCTCATTAAAAATATAAACTGGGTTTTCTACACTTACTGAAACCGCAGGAACCACATTCAACGGTTCGTGAAGTTCACCACGTACAGGATCTGTAGATTTAAAATGGACTTTTAAATCTTTATAGATTGTTATTCCACTAATCTCAATTTGAGCTTGCAGTCCAAAAGGGATTTCTAACTCAGGTTTTCCTCTTTCACTTATAGATTTAACAGCATACATTCCTAGTGTTCCTTTTTCTTGTAAATAGTAAGGAGAAGTTGCTTGAAAGTATTGAGGAATGGATAAGCTACCTTTTAAATTAGTACTGGAGTTAGGACTTGCATTAACCGTTGCATTCTCTAAGCTTATCATGGTATTACCTGTTAAGGAAACGTTGATACTTTGCTTAGAACGATTAGTAACTTCGATAGTAAGAGGTACGCTTGTTCCATCAGTTACATTTTGTTGTCTAGACGTAGCTTCAAGATAAATTCCAGTGATTTGAAGCATGATATCTTCTAGCTCTTTGAGTTTGATATTCTTCCAGTGCTTTTCATTAAGATTTGAAATAGACTTGTGTAAAGTCGCTAGAGCAGGTAAACTAGCTTCAGGATTTTTAAAGTCAAAACTTGATAAGATCTTATTAAGTTGGGTTTGTACTGTCGATCCACCAGCAACTCTAGTCCAAGTGGTATTAATACCTGAGAATAAATCAGACTTGTCCATAGGAAAAGAACCTTCTAGGAATTCTAAATACTCCGTTTGTGAACCTCTAGAACCGCTACTACCAAAACCTTGTGATTTATGTTCACTACGACTCAAAGCAGCTATTTCACTATTTGATAAACCGTTCCATGGATAATAAGTTCCTGCGTCTATTTCTAGGAGATTAGTCTTGTCTGCTTTATCAAATGCTTCTCGACCTCCATAAAACCACCAGCTGGTATTAAAAAATACACGTTCTGGTTTCCAGGTGTCTAGTTTATCGAGTTGATTTGCATATGTTGTTTTCTTTCCGGCAGCTTCAAACGCAGTCATACTTAACATAGCGCTTGTGGTGTGATGACCATGTGTTGTTCCTGGAGTGCGGTGGTTGAAACGATTGATAATTACATCGGGTTTGAATTGTCTTATGATAAGAACCATGTCTTCAAGAACTTGTTGTTTGTTCCATATTTCCAGAGTCTCATCTGGATGTTTTGAATAGCCAAAGTCATTTGCTCGTGTAAAAAACTGTTGTCCACCATCACGGTTTCTAGCTTCTAGAAGCTCTTGAGTACGTATCATCCCTAGTTGTTCCCGTAGTTCTGGACCAATAAGGTTTTGTCCACCATCACCACGTGTAAGAGAAAGATAACCTGTTCGTGCCATCTTATCATTAGATAACCATGAGATCAATCGCGTGTTTTCATCGTCAGGATGTGCAGCTATGTATAGCGCTGTTCCTAGAAAGCCTAGTTTTTCAAGATTGTGATAGACCTCAGTGGTGTTAGGCTGTTTAGGAAATAATCTATTCTCTTGGGCTGTTGCGCTAGATAGAGCCCATAAGGCAACTATGCATGTAAAAATCAGTTTTTTCATATCGCGTGTGAAGATAGAAGTTTCAGTTCTTAATTATTTGTGAAGATTTTGCTTTCGCGAAAGCGAATTAAAAATATAAAATAGATTTTAATTAATCTTTTGTAGAGTAACTTTTGATATCATGCTATGATCATCTTCTCTAATAATTAAAATAAGGCTACTTTTTGTAAAGCTTCTGATTTCTCCTAATTCCCATTTTTCACTATAATTATTCCATAACTCTATATCTTTTCCTGTAAATCTAAAAGGAAAGGTTTCTTCTTCACAAGTTTCACAATCTTTCTCAAAATAAAGACAAGAAATGATATCATCTCCTTCGAACTTCATGAAACTTTTTTCTGAACAATTTAAGTTAGGTCCAACTTCATCCATATCAGCGGCATCAGTTCCTGAAAACTCTAATTTCACAATTTTCCATTTCCCTTGTAAATCATCAGTTGTTTGAGCAAAGTTTAGTGAAGTAAAAAGAATTACGAGAATAAAAATACTTTTGATCATGATTATATTCTCTGAAGAGACACTTTCATCTGTAAATTACCGCCAAGTTTATAAATTATAATGAAATTATTAGCCGTAAATTTTGTGATCTCTGCTATTTTCCACTTCTCTTCTAAATTATAATAAAATTCTAAGGTAGTACCTTTTAAAACGAATGAAAATACATCAGGTTCTAGAGCCTCACAATTCTCTCCGGCAAAGTGTCTGGTCGTCATTTTTTCTTTACTAAATTCTAGAACTGCCTTTTCCATGCAAGGAGTTGGATTTTCATTTAAATAAGCTGAGTTAGGCCCAGAGAATTCTACATCTGTAAACTTCCATTTTCCTTGTAAATCATCAGTTGTTTGAGCAAAGCTTAGTGAAATAAAAAGAATTACTAGAATAAAAATACTTTTATGAATCATTAAGTTTTTTATTTAAAGATAAATCAATTGATTAAATC
>JALZUY010000132.1 GCA_023301395.1 Nonlabens sp. | reverse complement strand
ATCACCATTGATTCTAAAATTACCTCTATTAAAATCGGCAGTGGTTCTAGAATATAGACTTTGCACCAATTTGTGAAGGAATTGAGTACGAGCAATTACTTCATCCCGTTTAATTCTAATCACATTTTTTTGAAACTCTACTGGATTTCCTATACCATATAAACAGGAAACTGAAGCTACAACAATCACATCACGACGACCGGATAATAGGGCAGACGTGGTGCTCAATCGCATTTTCTCGATGTCTTCATTTATGGAAAGATCCTTTTCAATATAAGTTCCACTACTAGGAATAAATGCTTCGGGCTGGTAATAATCATAATAAGACACAAAATATTCCACAGTATTATCTGGAAAAAAAGCCTTCATCTCAGAGTATAATTGTGCTGCTAGCGTCTTATTATGTGATAGGACTAATGTAGGACGTTGTGTTTCTTGAATAACATTTGCAACGGTAAATGTTTTACCACTTCCAGTAACACCTAATAAGGTTTGAAATTGATCTCCATTATTGATTCCTTCGACTAGCGATTTAATCGCAGATGGTTGATCACCGGTAGGCTTAAATTCTGATACGAGCTTGAATTCCATGAGTTGTAAAAATAAGATTATTTGAACTCCGCTTTCGCGAAAGCAAAGTTAAATACTACCTTTTCAAACTAAAATGGCCACGGAAAGATTGACCATCATTAAGTTCCACTTTAAACCAATAATCGGAGCTAGGCATGGGATTACCAATGTACATTCCATCCCAACCAGGACCTGTAGGAGAGATTTGTTTTAATAATTTACCATAGCGATCAAAGATGTAAATATTTGCATCAGGCTCTGTTTCTATGGCTATTACTTGCCAGAAATCATGATAACCATCTTCATTAGGTGTGAAAAAGTTAGGTGCAGCGATTATAGTAGCTGGTTCAGTCACAAAATCACACCCATTTATGGAACGCACATAAACGGTATAAAACCCAGGAAGTAAGTCTGTGAAAACTGGAGAAGATTGAAAAAAGAAATTATCGATACTGTATTCCCATGGTCCACTACCAGTAACACTCACTTCGATACGATTGTCTCGTAGAGTGAATTGTCTTACTTCAATATTTGTAATTACTGTAGCCTCATAATTACTAATGGTTACCGTTTCTGTATCAGTACATCCATTACTGTCAGTAACAGTAACGGTATAATCGCCAGCGGTTGTTACATCAATACTCCTTGTCGTTTCCATAGTACTCCATAAGTATTGATCAAAACCGGCAGTTGCTGTTATAGTTACTATATCATCCTCACATTTTAAAATATCTTGAGGTAATACGACCACTGGATGAGGAAATACCGTAAGTTGTAATGGAGCAATGTCATAACAATTTAATTGAGCACTATTCTCTAAACGAACCCATATAACTGACGTATTTCTTTCAAGAGTATTAGCTAACGGACTGATATTTGCATCTGCATCATTCATGTTATTGTGATAACTGATTTCAAAATTTGTTGATTGCGATCCCAGTACCTGTGAATTAATCAAGGTCAAATTAAAATTTTCAATACCATCATTACTTTCATCATCGCAAAGTTCTAGATCATCTAGTATGGCAATCACAGGTTGTTGGATCAAATTGAGTGAGAAACTTGTAATTTCAAAGCAGTTGGTATTATTGATGTTTTCAATCCGCACCCATAAAATTTCATTAGGAACAGTATTGTCATATAATGTTGCAATAGGATTGGAGTTTGAATTAGCATCTATCATTGTTGAATGGTAGGTGATGTCAAATATGATTGGGTTTTGTGTTCCTAGTGCTTGATTTCCTGCAATATTCAAATCAAAATTTTCAATATCATCATTATTTAAATCACATAAGAACAAATCATCAACGGTATTAATAACTGGCTGTTCATTTATAATAATATCAAAAGATGTGGTCTGAAAACAACCGTTTGATACTTGACTATCAATTCGTGCATAAAAAGTGCCGCTGGTAGTATTATAAGTGTCTGATAGGGCATTAAAATCATTTTGAGCGTCTACTAATGTTTCATGAATTGTAACTTGAAAATCTGTAGAGGACTGACTTCCTATAACTATATTTAAAATAGGAGTGAGGTCGATAGTTTCCATTCCATCATTTGTAGAGTCATCACACAATGAAATATCATTAACTGTATTTGCAATAGGTTGTGCAACGATGGTAATATCCTTATTAGTAATAAAAACACCTCTGATTGTTGTGATGCTTAAGGTTACATTGAATATTCCAGTATTATTATAAGTATGAGATGAATCAACGATAGTTGAAGTGTTATCTATACCGCTTGATGGATCACCAAAATCCCAAACCACACTACTTCCGGGACAATTTGCAATATCATCTGCAAAGAACTGACTTGCTCCATTTTGACAAGCTTCTAGAAAAGAAAATGATGGATTAAAAAAAGCATTGTAAAACGGCGGTAATCCTTCATTTACTTGTGTTCCAGTTTCTACTTGGACACCATCAAGGATGAAATTACTAGCATTACCTAATTGATTAGGATCTTCTATAACACTAAGCCATTCCGTGGATTTACGTGAATAATATATTTTATTATCTGGACCTATTTGTAAAGCACCACGTGCTACATCATCAACAAGATCATTAATATCAGTTGCATAAATAGGAATAGGTGTTGTAGAAAAATTAGGGTTACTTAAATCATATTGTAGTAAAGTACGATCACCACTCATACCATTACTTTGTGTGTTTGTATCCACATATAATTTACTAGAATCTGGTGAGAACTCAGCTCCATAAGCTTGATCGGTTAATGAGAAATTTAATCTTACGGGATTATTCACAATTCCTGTAGCATTGTCAAAATCAAATAACCATGCGCCACGTGCTGTTTGAGTTACAATATTTGGTGTAATAGATCGCTGGGTCATTAATGCAAGTTTACTACCATCTGGAGAAACTCTTAAATATCCTCTACGATCGTCTGCTTGTACGTTATTAAAAGTAGAAGTAATCGTAGCACCTAAATCCATTCCACTAGAGGTTAATCTAAATGCATAAAAAGTATTGAATATTCCGGAACTTATATTTTCTTCGGCAAAGGTGATGATCCATGCTGCATCTCCTGTGTTTGATACTGCAGCAGCTACTTTTTCTGTACTATCTGCTATTAGATTAATATTTTTTTGTATGGGAATAACGTCACCTAATCCTCCATCAAGTGTCATATCTACAACACTATAATTGAGTCCATTGATGGGATTAAAATCCCCAACTGTATAGATATAGTAAACATCTTCAACTTCAGGCTGTGGAATGATTAAGGCAGACTGTGTACTGGAGGGATCACCTAGTAAATTCATACCATTAGGCATTGCTGCATGATTACGGTTCCAAACGGTAATACCATCTGTGTAAAAAAGAAGTGCACCACAAGCATCGGCAATAGAAGCGCAACCTTCATTAGTACTTAATTGTCCTAGGTTATTTGAAACAGGACTACCTGAGTTAAAATCTAATCCAGCATTGTTTCCAAAAAACCACCAATTTGCTTGATTCTGACCATAAGCCAAAGTCGAGATTATCAAGAATATTAAATGGAGTAGTTGTCTTTTCACATTTTAAAAATAAAGAATAGTTTTGTAAATGTAAATCGTTTTGCGAAAGCGCGTATCAAATAAATTTTAAGCACAAAAAAAAGCGAGCCTTGAGCTCGCTTTTTTTATCATTTTATGTAGTTAGCGTTTCAAGGCAAAATGGCCTTTGAAACTACGTCCATCACTTAGTTCTACTAGATACCAGTAATCGCTTGATGGCATAGGGTTACCGTTGAAGGTTCCATCCCATCCTATTCCTTGTGCATCGATTTGTTTTAATAGTTTTCCATAACGGTCAAATATATAAATGTTAGCATCTGGGATAGTCTCTACAGCTATGACTTGCCATGTGTCATGGAATCCATCTTGGTTAGGTGTGAAATATGGTGGTCCACCTATAATGACAACGTCCATGGATACGGTTCCACATCCATTCTTGTCTTTTACAAATATGGTATAGAATCCTGGATATAGATTACTAAATCGTGGGCTGTCTTGATAAATGAAATCATCTAGTGAGTATTCATAATCTCCACTTCCAGTTACGATAGCTGTCAACTGGTTTGTGTTTACCTCAAACTGATCGATGTCTATACGTTCTATCACAGCAACGTCTGATTCTATTACCGTAATTGTTGCAGTAGAGTCACAACCGTCTGCATTGAAAACGGTTACATCATAATCACCACCTTGATTTACAGTAATGGTTTGTGTGTTTTGTCCTGTAGACCATAAGTAACTTGTGTATCCTGATCCAGCATCAAGAACTTCATCAACTCCTGCACAAATAGTGATAGGACCTTGATTTGCTATTACCGGTCTTGCAAATACTTCTATTCCAAAGCTTGAGGTGTCAAAACAATCTTGATTTGTATTATTCTCGATTCTTGCATAAATGGTCTGTGATTGAGATACGTTTGTGTACGGGAATGATAGTGCGTTTGTATCGTTGTTAGCATCGACTTGTGATACGTGATAAGTAACTGTAAAGTTTGCTACACTTTGTCCGTTTAGGATATCTGTATCTACATTGCTGAAATCAAATTGTTCAATTCCATCATTACTTACATCATCACAACCACGTTGATCCAGTGCAAGACCTGCTGTAGGTTGAATACTTACAGTAAGTGTGAAACTAGTGGTATCAAAACACTGCGGATTTGTATTGCTCTCTATTCTCACAAACACCGTTTCTGGTGTTGTGGTTGCACTGGCATAAGATACTGGCAATACTGCTGTATTGGCATCTGCATCTACTTGCGATGGGTGAAATGTAATGGTGAAACTTGCTGGGTTTTGTGAACCTAATATTTGTGAGTTTGCCATTGATAAATCAAAGACCTCAGTTCCATCATTTCCTGCATCATCACAGGCGATCATATTCTGTGCCGTATTTGCGGTAGGCGTAGGACTGATCACAAATTGGAAACTTGTTGTCGTGAAACAATCGTTATTATCTCCATTATCTATTCTTGCAAATAGGTTAGGTGTTGTTGTACTTACTGTAAATGGACTTGATAGAGGTGAAGCGTCGTTATCAGCATCGGTTTGTGAAGCGTGATAAGAAACTATAAAACTAGGATTAGTTTGTCCGTTTAATATAGCTGCATCAAACTGAGAAAGATTTACATCTTCTACACCATCATTTGATGGGTCATCACATACAATAACATTTGCTGGTGTTCCTGCGATAGGCAAATCATCTACAAATATGTCAAAGCTTGTTGTTTGAAAACAACCTGTGTTTGCTATTGTTTCTATTCTTACAAAAATAGTGTCGTCACCACTATTATAAG
>JALZUY010000131.1 GCA_023301395.1 Nonlabens sp. | reverse complement strand
GATACTGGTAATAACGATAATAAAAGACGTGATCTAGTTATTTATGAAATAGATATTACTGATCTAAAAATTCAAAATCAAGAAATACAAGAAGTAAAACGAATTCCTTTTAATTATAAGAAGCAGAAAAAATTCCCGCCTAAAAAGAAAGAGTACTTCTATGATTGTGAGGCTTTTGTACGTATAGGAGATTACTTTTATCTTTTTAGTAAAAATCGTAGCAAAGACTTTAATGGGAAGACACAAGTTTACAGATTAAAAGTAGATGGCAGCTCAAATGTGGCTGAGTATTTAACTCAAATTGAGATATGTAACGATAGTGATGATTGCCTTGTCACTGGTGCAGACGTTAATAGTAAAGGAGAAATAGCGCTTCTTACCGGCGATAAAGTCTTTATAATAAGTGATTACGATATGGCCTTTAAAGATTTTAATATAAAGCGATATAACTTAAACTATAAATCTCAAAAAGAATCTATTACATTCAAAGAAGATAATTTACTGTGGATAAGCGATGAGCAAACTAAAAATAAAGGTGGAAATTTATATGAGTTGTACTTATAGTTTTATTTCTTTCTGTGTTTCCAGTAAGTATAAACTCCAGCAAGTTCTACAGCTATACCTATCATTATCATTCCTGTTGCGCCAAATATCTCTAAAAGGTAGAATACTACTCCTATAAAAACAATAGCACTGCCTAGTGCGATAAGTTTAATAGCGCCTTTCAAATTATCCATAAGTTAAAAATACAAAAGACTCACAATAATTGCGAGTCTTTATGATATAAAAAAGTGTAATACTAGAAACTAAATCCTAGTTGAAAGCTAAAGCGTAGTCCATCATCTCCGTGAAAAAAATTAAAATTTGCTCCTATAGCCTCAGCCGAATTCACCCAGAAACCACCACCAAAATCGTTATGCCATTTATCACTAAATTCTCCATCAACCCAAACACGTCCTACATCACCACCTACAAAAACTCCTATTTGTAAAGGTACTAAACCAGTTTTGAACTCATTAAAACTGTATCTTAAATCACCACTAGTAGCAAAAGAACGCTGTCCTGAAAATCGTTGCGTACGGTATCCACGCAATCCATTGTTTTGTCCTAGCTCAACCAACTGATAGAACTGGTAATTATTACCAATATTGATTTGACCTTGAACTGTAGATTTCATTACCCATTTGCGATCACGAGAAACTGCGTTATAGAAGCCTAGCTTCGGTTTAAAATACAATAGGCTTTCATCAATATCGTCTGTAGCAACGGTTCCTCCTATTTCAGTTTGAAAAATCATTCCTCGAGTAGGATTTAATTTATTATCATAACTCTCATAATTATAAATTGCTTTAGTATCTACATACCATTTACGTTCATAAAAATCTGGATTTATAGTAGGGTCTACTAAATCAGTAATAAATCGCTCATTTCCATCTTCTACTTCTATTCCTTGAAAATTAGTAAGTATTGAGAAGTTTGAACCATATTCACCATTATACTTAATCCCTAACCCTATAGTTGTCTCACTAATACGCACACGGTTATAATCAAAATCAAATATATCTTCCAAATTCTCTGTGTTATTTCCTATCCCAAAAAAGTTCTCTGTAAATGTAGGTCCGGCAAATCTTCCAGTCACTATTAGGTTCATACCTTGAAAAACTCCCGCAAATTCACCAAAGTAATTTAAATCATAACCTTCAGTTGCAAAATAATACCCACCAGTAATTTTATGTACACGAGTATTAGGATTACGATTAAAACCATTAACCGTATATACATTTTGAAGACCTACCTTGAGGCCATCATCTGGATTAAACCCAATTGCTGGAGTTAGTGTATTACTCTTCAAAATATTTTTCCTAGCATCATAAAGATTTGTATCATAATTATCTGAAAGCCTCACACGAGCATTATCTATTGATTTAAAAGTGTTCTCTTTAGATTTATGATCATAAATAGAAATAGATTGCCCTTCTTCAATGTCATAAATATCATTATTCTGTCCACCTATAACACGTATTTTAATCTTCTTCTTTCCTTTACCAAACGCTTTAATAACATCATCATCATCTAGTGCATAAACCCAAATTTCTTTAGTATCCTTAATATCAAAAAGTCGTTGAGCTACAATATCTGCCTTCTCACCATCTTTATTACGATAAATAGTTATTTGTGTTTTTCCGTCCTCAATGCGATTGATTTCAATGATGTCATCTTTATCTGTACCAGTCATGATAGCAAGGTTTGCTAAATAATCATAATAATCATTAACAGATTCTATTAACGCATCTCTACGTTTCTTCATATTATTAATTATTATTTGAGTGGATTCATGAGGATAAATCTCGGCAGGAAGGTTCTTGAAGGCATCGTCGATTTGTTGATCACTCAGGTTCTCTTGAATATACTTTGCTTGAGTTTCCCATACCAGACGATCACTATTTTGAGCAAGTGCCCTATCTAAATAGGTGGCAGCAGTATTGAACCATTTCACATCAGTGAGCTTTTCATCATAGATGGCAAACTGATTAGTAATACCTATCATTGTGCGCAATGTAGCAAATAGGGCCCCATCAAAGTTAGAATACACTTGATCTCTATCCCGTGGAATAGCTCTAAACAGATGTGTTCCATCTTGAAGTTCAAACTCAGACCAGCGCCACTGATCCTGGTGCCTATCCCAGTCGCCTATTAACATATCAAATATTCTTGCTTTGATATAGTGCGGCTCATCGATTTTATATTTTTGATCTTTACGTAGTTTTTCAAACACGCTTGCCGTACTTTCAATATCATCTGGTTTACCAAAACTCATTAAATCCTTATGACTCTCTTCTGGACGTTCAACTAATAAGTACAATTCATCCCCATATTCATTGTTATATTTCCCTAGAGCTTTTTGTTTAGGTAAATAATAAATTTCTGGATTTGTGTGATATACACCTACTGCATCTGCGAGATCTGGTATTGTTAATGCTGCATAAGGATGAGCAGCAGTGTAGAAGTCAAAGAGTAAATCCTCTGTGGTTGTGTTCTTAAAACCTTCAGTAATTTGATTATCCTTAAATACGGTGGTTTGTAAAAATTGAACAGCACTTTTCTTTAATGCTCTTATATTGTATTCTTTTCCTTTCTTATCTTTTAATCGTAATGCTCTCGTCTGGTGCCCACCGCCAGCACGCACTACTTCAAGTCCACCATATAAGGTATCTAATAAGGCGATTTTTGCGTTTATTTCAACTCCATATAAGTCACGGTATTTATTTCCCCAAACTGACTCATAAACTCCAGAGACATTTGCGCGTTCTTTCTCATATATAGACGCTTTTGCGAAAGCGGGATAAAAGTTAGGTAATTTTTCTAAATCAAACTGCTTAGATTCATTCATAGCTTTTACTGTGAAAATCAACTCTACTTGACCATTAGTAAGCGTATAATACCTCACCCAGCTACTTCCATCTTTCAAAATATCTAATCGAGCAAAACCTTTACCACCATATGCAAAAAGCCCATCATTACTTAGAGAAGCATAACTTTGCTTAGATCCACTACCCGATACAATCTGTTTAATACCGTTGTTTTCTATGTACTGCAAGGTATGCTCATGACCACTTGCAAATATGATTCTCGATGCTTGAGAGGATCTAGCGAGTGTAGAAATGCGCTTCACCATATCTTGATAAAGCTTATTCTGTTTATCTTGAGGACTTACTCCACCATTTGTACGCAATTGAGTGATAAGGGATGCTAGTATAGGTACTGGAATTTTACGCTGTGTAGGATATATGTGTTTAATAGCTGCATACTGTCCTCCATGTGTACCATTAGTAAATAAAGGGTGATGCATTGCAACAACGATTACTTTATCCTGGTTCTTTTTAAATTCACCTTCTATTTCAAGAAGAAATTGTTCTCTAGTTTTGATCTGGTCGCAATCATCATTAATTGTAGGGTGTTTATCCCATTTTGCGAGATACCATTGACTATCTATTATAATTAGTTGTACATCATTTGACACCTCAACACTCTCGAGTGGGCAACCTACTTTAGGTTCCCAAATATTCTTATCATTGAGTGCTTCTTCAAGGTATTCTTTTTCACGTTTAAGGTTTTCAACACCTTGATCATACCAATCATGATTCCCTGGAATAAAAATAGTTTTTCCATCAAATTCTTGTGCGACTGCAATTTGTGCATTTAAATGATTCTCTGCTAGAGATCTAAATTCTTCTTCTTTTTTAGGCATTCCTACTGGATAAATATTATCTCCTAGAAATATTAAATGAGAATTTTTAGTATTCTGATTTTTAATATGTTTTTCTAGTGCAAGTAAACCTTCACTTTTACCATTAATAGGTGACTTACCAGCATCTCCTATAAGGTAAAAAGTGTGCTCTACTTCTTTATCCTGGGGAAATGTTAAATGTTGCTTGTCATCACTATACTGAGGTTTAAGCGTAGCACAACCATTTAAAAGAAATATTAAGTTCAATACGATTATAACTTTCATGGAGCTTTTCATTTCTGGTCAGTCTTTATAAGAGAATTATATATTAATTTAATTAACTACTATTATTAATTTTTTGAATCAAGAGTTCAAGTCTACAAATATTAATACAAGAGTTC
>JALZUY010000130.1 GCA_023301395.1 Nonlabens sp. | reverse complement strand
TTAGGACTGTATGATTCATAGTGTTCGTTTTACTTGCGTGCTTGACACCAATGTAATATATCCTATTGAGATAAGGGATTTATTATTTTGGTTTGCTCATTTTGATTTGTTTACTCCTAAATGGAGTGCTCATATATTTGATGAATGGGAAAGCGTTATGAATAGAAAAGGCGCTCCTAAAAAACTAATCCAAAAAAGGAAGGATAGTGTCAATGCTGCATTTCCTGATGCATTTGTTATAAATTACGAGCCTCTTATAGCAGGATTAACTTTACCCGACCCTAAAGATTGTCACGTACTTGCAGCTGCAATAAAAATTAATGCAAATGTGATTGTAACTAATAATCTGAAAGATTTTCCGCAAGATTATTTAGCATCATTTGGTCTTGTAGCAAAATCTGCAGATGACTTTATTGCAGATATTATTGACTTAAATCACGATAGAGCAGTTGAGGCTTTTAGAAAGTTGGTCATCAATAGAAGAAATCCGGACTTAGATGAATACGAAGTGCTGGATAATTTTAGAAAAAATGGACTTATTAATTCTGCTGATTATTTACACTCTCTAATTTAGTCTTTTGATTTTCTATAACTATATACCGTAAAATCGCACATCCCTTTAGCCGGTTTGAGTATGGGTTGGGTATTGCCTGCGGTTGTTGCTTTTGTTTTGGGGAATTTGATAAAGAGCCGCCACCCTGAGCCTGTCGAAGGACAATAATAAGGGCAATGGTTTATGAAAGTAGTGTTCTACTGATAGCTTTTAGACCATTTTGTAGACGTCAACAAAAAGGTGTTGTTGTTGGAGTCTGAGTGTGTTTAGACCATTTTGACGCGGCGGGAAAAAGGTTGCTTCAATCTGGTATTTCTAGGTTATGTTTACCTTATTTAAGAAAATAGCACAAAACTTAATTAGTTAACTCCTTTAGTTAAGTTTTTGGGTAAAAACTTAAATAGTGATGATTATAATTAAAATTATCAGGTAAAATCTTAATTAATAAACAGTTATCTCCTCAGTAATTAAATCATTTGGTAAAAAATCACAACAATAGTAACTGCTGCTAAAAGTTATTTTATTATTAGGATTACCGTATGGATTGTTAAATTTTATTCTCTTATCAAACATTAACAATTGCATTTGTTTATTAGCATTCATAAAAACCCTTTTTGATGATGCATCATTTAGCCAAGCATTTGTCATAATGAGCGCAAACGGTTTTTTAAAGCTTAGTGCTCTCTCAAAAAATTGTCGCTTTTTCTTGAATGGCGGGTTGCTAATTATACAATCCCATTTTTCTTTCGGCTCATATTCAAAGAAGTCTTGACCAGACTCAATATGCGAAAACAATACTTTGTTAGTTTTACTAATTAAGCGTACAAACGCAGAATTTTCTTTGTCAAATGGACACCAAACCACAGCGTTTTTTGGGATAAACTTTAATATTGGCTCAACTCCGTAATCTGGAGTGTAAGCTTCATCATTACCTGTTTTATTATATAGGACTTTTTGGCTATCAATCATTTGTTAAGTTCTATTTTAAATAAATTTCATCTTTCACGTAACTTGCATTTAGCCAAAAACAATGCTTTGTGTATTCAGTCAATCCTGTCAATTTATCTGCCACAGGTAATACATAAGTATCTGCTGCGTTTCTTGCATGTGGTCTAACATGGCTTACTCTATTTTCCGTTTTCTTTGGGAAATAAGTTTTTCGTACTCCTTTATCGGTTACCTCTTTTACAATATCTCCTATTAGCACCGTATGAACCATTTTTTCCCAAACATTTTTTGCTTCGAGGATGTCAGAATGTGGCATATTCCAAAATCTTACCTTTCGTAGAATTAGATTTTCTCCTTCAAACTGATAAAACACAAAGAAAAATTTACTTTCTAAGATATTCTTAAAATCGGACTCTTCCCAATCAATTTCAATCAACTCTTCGTATTCAAATGTTGGAAATGAAATGTCTTCTTTAGGTAAGTTATTTTCTTTAAGTCTAATTGTTTTTACTTTAATATCCGCTTTTTCAAACTCTTCAATTTTTTGTTCGAGTTTAAGACCAAGAATTACATTTGTTAGATTAGCAAAATAACTTTTTGCTTTCTGATTTAAATCTAAGCCTAATTCGAGTTCAATTTGAACAGCAGTTTTTCCATAAAAAGGATGGAATTTTAAAATTACAACCTCCTCAATTGAACGAATTTTATCTAAAATTTCTGGTCTTTCAATTATTTTACCATAGGTAGCAGGTTCTTCTTGAGCAATATTCGCAATGATATGATTTACATATCCTTGTTTTAAAGAGTATGCTCTTTGTTTAGCTTGTTCTTGGTTAAAAGGTTGGTCTCTAAAAGATTTTGCAGCAGTTGAACCCTTTGTGCAGGCACCAAGATAAAATGTATCTCCTTCTGATAATTCATGAGCTTTACCTTCCTTGATTTTTTGATTGATAAATTCCCAGTCTTGTTTTATGATTTTTAAATCTTCATTTGGATATTGCCATCCTTCAACTAACTTTATAACATAGTCAAGAAGATCTAAATCTTTGTCATGAAGATAAAACACCAAGAGTAAATGGGCGTTTTTTTTCCAAAATGAACTCGTTTCAAAATCTTCTTTATGAACTTCTAAATAATTTATTATATTTAAAACCAGTCTTTCTTTTGATCTGTAATCTCCGTTTTTTAAAGTTTTTAATGGAGTTGATTTCAACTCAAGCCCAGCTTCTAAAAAATCTGGCTCAGCATCAGAATTTGGCTCGTAACCAAAATAGAATTTTTCTAAAATTTGGCCAAAGTTTCCTTTCCCTTTGTAACCATGCTTTTCAATTTCAACACCACAGGCTTGTCTTAAAGTTTGGTTTTTAAGTTGTTTTGCAAACTCAATAATTGAATATGGTGAGTTAACATCAAAATTACTATCTTTAATCATGTGGCGTAATATCTGTAAAGTCTAATAAATTATTTTCTTTGTTGAAATTATACTGTATTAGTTTAACATTTTTCCATTCACTGGAAACAGATGGCCTTACTCCTTTTATGAATTTACGTTCAACATTTTCTCGAAACGTGTCTAACGCGTCTTGTGTATATCTAAAACCTAACATAAAAGCTTTAATCATACTATAATCATTGTATGCGTATTCGTTTTTTACCCAATCTACATATTTCATAAGTTGTAAAATATCTTGAGCATTAATTTCATCTTTCTTAATTTCTACTACCAAATAATCAGAAATTGTTGGTTTTTGATCTTGGATGTATTTGTAACCAAAAACATCCATTTTATCCATATAATCAACGGGTTTAAATGGTGAAGCAATAACTTGATGAGTAATATAATCCCAAGAGCCAAATATGTTTATTGCATTTTGTGAATTATTTGTTATTTGGTAAATAAGGGCAGCTTCAATAGCCATTTCGTGTCTTAAACTACCATTTTTGTTATTTATGGTATTTAAAAATGGGGCTATGTTTAAATTGTAGTCAGTATTATGAATAGTTTTTTCTCTTATTGATTTATGTAATATTTCAAATTTGCTTTTAAAAGTATTCTTTGTGTTTGGGTTACTTATTGATTCAAGATTTCTCCTCAAAATAATGTCTTTAAAAGCTTGGTTCTCCAAGTCTGAAAATTTGATGAAACTCAACTTCCAAAAAGCTCTCAAAATTTTAAATTTTTCAGGTGCTGAGGATAGAGTCTCGTCCATATCAATTCCATTTTGAAAAGCTT
>JALZUY010000129.1 GCA_023301395.1 Nonlabens sp. | reverse complement strand
TAGTTGTAAAGCCTTGCTTTATTATTTTTTAAAGATTCTTTTAAAATATAGATTCTAAAATAGGAAGTAAATCAATTGAATAAAACTACAGTAAGTATTAAAGAACAAAAGATTAATCTCATCGAGCGTATTAACATTTTCAGTTTCAACGTTGGGTTTAAGAAACATAATAAGTCATGTCTTCAAAAAAACATCTCTCAACTGCTTTAAAAGGACTTCTCATGGGAGCTGCAGACGTTGTTCCAGGAGTATCTGGTGGAACAATTGCATTCATAACAGGAATTTATGAGGAACTCATTAAAACTATAGATGGTTTAAATTTAGGTGTATTCAAATCATTCTTTAAGAATGGAATTAAATCTACCTTTAAAGAATACAATCTAGATTTTTTAATTTCTCTTCTAATAGGTATTGCGATAAGTATTCTAAGCCTTTCAAAATTAATCACTTATTTATTAAAGACACATCCTATTTTAGTATGGTCCTTTTTCTTTGGATTAGTACTGGCTAGTATTTTATACATCGCAAAACAAATTACTCGTTGGAACCTAGCAGCTATAACTATTATGATTATAGGTGCTGCCCTATCCTACTGGATTACAATTGCTGAGCCTCTTGCTTCTCCAGAAAGTTGGTGGTATTTAATTTTGTCTGGTTTTATAGCCATTATCGCAATGATATTACCTGGTGTCTCTGGAGCTTTTTTATTATTACTTTTAGGTAGTTATGAAACCGTATTAGGTTCCATTACTGGATTTATAGAAGCCATACTTACTGGTGACTGGAGTGCCGCATGGGATTATTTCACTAATCTATTACTAGTTGCAATAGGAGCTATTTTAGGAATTAAATTATTCTCGAGAGCACTCACATGGTTATTTGAAAACCATAAAAATCTCACACTAGCTATACTAACCGGTTTCATGATAGGATCGTTGAATAAGTTATGGCCATGGAAATCAGTGCTCAAAACACGCATCAATTCTCATGGTGAAGAAGTAACTTTTTTAGATAAAAGTATCCTTCCTCAAGATTTTGCTGGTGACGCACTTATTTTATATGCTGGGATACTTATGGTTCTAGGATTTTTGCTTATACTTATATTAGAAAAAGTAGCTCATAAAAAACCTAGCTAGTGCAACAGCCCACACGCAGTTTAAGTGATAAGTTTTACTTAGTATTAAAAGGCATTGCTATGGGAACCGCAAATAAGGTTCCTGGAGTAAGTGGCGGCGTTGTGGCCTATGTAGGTGGTTTTTATGAAGAGTTCATTTACTCTTTCCAAAAACTCAATCTTAAAGCACTCAAGCTTCTCTTTACAGGTCGTTTTAAATCTTTCTTTGATTATGTAAATGGGAGATTTCTAGTACTCATAATACTTGGTGAAGTACTCAGTTACTTTACTGTAAGTAAAGGACTCGACGTTCTTATTAAAAACTACCCCATTTTAGTTTGGGCAGCATTCTTTGGGATGATTCTAGGATCGGTTTATTACATTTCAAGAGAATACGATGACTGGACACGCAATAATATAATGATTCTCGCCATAGGAACAGCAATAGGCATAGGAACCTCTTTACTAGATCCAGCTACAGATAATGCAAATTTATTTTTTGTCTTTTTCTGTGGAATGGTAAGTATCTCTGGGATGACCTTACCTGGATTAAGTGGTAGTTTCATACTCATACTTTTGGGCAATTATGTATTATTATTAGTAGATAGTATCAACGCGTTTTTTGACACTATGGTTGCGGTTATTCAATGGGATTTCTCCTGGTGGAATGATCCAGTTCACATGGAATTAATGACTATTTTGGGAGTATTTCTTTTAGGTTCTTTTGTAGGTTTAATAAGTCTATCACATCTACTAGGTTGGACCTTTAAACATTATCGCAATGAAACAAACGCGATGATTATAGGTTTTATCACAGGTTCCTTAGGTGTAGTATGGCCATGGAAAAAAGAGATATTATCTACAGACTCGACAGGTAATATATTACTCGATGCAAAAGGAAATCAAATCCTTGAAAATTACAGCCGTTACTGGCCAGATTTCACTTCAGGTCACACATGGCTTGCGATAAGCCTTATATTTACAGGCTTTATAATCGTTTACCTTATAGATAAATATGGACAGCAAGCAAATCCCGCATAGTGTTTTTGGATTAATAGGTCAGCGACTAGATTACAGTTTTTCTAAATTTTATTTTTCTGAAAAATTTGAGAAATTAGGATTAGAAGATCATGAATACCGCAATTTTGAAATAGAGCAAGAGGAAGATTTAGTTTGCTTTCGCGAAAGCGTAACCTACAACTCATCAACTCAAACTACAAACGGTAAAAACGAGATCATACGTGGATTGAATGTAACGATTCCTTATAAAGAATCGATGCTCAAAATATGTGATCATATAACACCAGAGGCCGAAGCAATAGGAGCTGTAAATACTGTAGTGATAGAAGATAACGTATGGACTGGTCACAATACCGATGTTTATGGATTTGCAAAAAGTCTAGAACCTTTTTTACCCATTGCGCAAAACGCATTAATTCTAGGGACTGGTGGCGCATCCAAGGCTATTGCTTACACGCTTGAGGCTCTCAAAGTACCATTCCTGTTTGTCTCAAGAAATCCCGATGGAGAATATTGTATTCCATACGATAAGATTGATGATGAAGTCCTTAAAATCATCTCATTAATAATTAATTCTACACCAGTAGGTACTTTTCCTGACGTGGCAGATAAACCTGCAATACCATATCAACACTTAACAAAAAAACACATTCTTTACGATCTAGTTTATAATCCTAGCAATACCATGTTCATGAAAATGGGGAAAGTAAAAGGAGCTCGCGTAACTAACGGTTATCAAATGCTGGTTCACCAAGCTGAGAAGTCTTGGGAACTCTGGAATGAGTAATCCTGCCTAATCATTGCGGTATCTAGTGAATCTATTTATATTGCACTCCTTAAATTACAATGAATGGATACGAATGACAACCTGTCAACTGAGGCAGACGGAAACTTAGAAAACGTGAATAACACTGACCAGAACCCACAAGACATGCCTGAAAATGACATGAATACAGAACCTACTGTACCAGTAGAAGAGATTACTATTCCTGAAACAGAAACAGTTGTTGAAGAAACAATTACTGAGATAGCTCAAGAAGCTGTTGAAGAAGTTGTTGAAACTCCAACCGCTGTTGTAGCAAAGGAAGAAGAAACATCTACAGATGATGATAAAGATGATCATGCCACAGATGTGGAAGCTCAAACATTACCAGAAACAGATTATAACAGCTTAGAGATGCCAGCACTGGTAGTCTCATTGAGAGCATTGATTCAAGATTTCCCTATCAATACGATCAAGACTCATGTAGATGATATCAAGAAAGCATATGAAGCTAAAGATGAAGATGCAGAGAAAGAAGCTCGTGAAGCATTTGTAAAAGCAAATCCTGCTACTGAGGAAACTCCAGCACCAGAGTTTGAATATCATAATCCTGGAACTAAAGAATTTAATGATTTACAAGGCTTATATCGCAAGCAACGTGGTGAATTCCAGCGTCAGCAACGTAAATCACAAGAAGATAATCTTGAGATAAGAAAACAAATCATCGAGTCTATTAAGAACTTGATTGATGAAGAAGAAAATATAGGTACTACCTTTAAGAAGTTTAATAACCTACAACAAGAATGGAAAAACACTGGTAAAATACCTCATGATGCTTATAACATTGTTTGGAACGATTACCGTTTACACACGCAAAACTTCTATGATTATATAGACTTGAGTAAAGAATTGCGTGATAAAGATTTTGAGCGCAATCTAGATTTCCATAATAAAATCATCACTCGTGCCGAAGAGCTAGGTAACGAGCCAGACATTCATAAAGCACTACGTGAGTTGCAAGAATTGCACCGTATGTGGAAAGAAGACGCTGGACCTGTTGCAAAGGAACACAGAGATCCTATCTGGGACAAATTTAGTGCTGCAACAAAGGTAATTCATGATAAGAGACAAGCATATTATGAAGTTCGCGATAAATTGTCTGAGAAAAACCAGACGATTAAACAAAACATTATTGCCGAAATTCAAAAAATCACTGCCGCTGGTGCAAAAAACCATAAAGGCTGGCAAGATCGATTAGAAGAAATAAACACATTAAAAGAACTCTTTACTCAAACTGGACCAGCCACTAAGGCGCTTAACAACAGTTTATGGGAAGAGTTTAGAATTGCTGGACGTGAATTCAATCATGCAAAAAATGCATTCTATAAAGATCTTAAGAAAGATCAGCAAGATAACCTTGATAAGAAAATGAAACTGATCGAGATTGCTGAGCAGCATCTTGAAGCTGATGACTTTAATGCTTCATTACCAGTAATGAAACGCATTCAAAGTGAATGGAAAGAAATAGGTCATGTACCACGTAAAGTGAGTGATAAGATCTGGAAACGTTTCCAAACTACCTGTAATGGCTTCTTTGACAAGAAAAATGCACAGAAGAAAGAAGAAAATGCTGAAGAGACTGCAAACTTTGAATCAAAGATGAAAGTCTATGATTCTTTAAAAGAAATGTTGCCACAGGATGATCAAGAAGCTATGAAAGCCGATGTTGAAAAACACATGGCCGATTGGGCTGCAGCAGGTCGTGTCCCTTATGCAAAGCGTCATATTCAAGATAAATTTGACAAGTTGTTACAGGCTAAGTTAAAAGCTGCTGGAATGAGTGCTGTAGATGCTGAGATGTTAAAATATCAATCTAAATTATCAAGCCTTGAGTCAGGTGATGAACGTGATTTTACAAATGAACGTTTCTATTTAAGAAAACGACGTGATGAAATTCAAGACGAAAAAAGACAGTTAGAAAACAACATGCAATTCATTAACACAAAGGATGAGAAGAATCCATTTGTAGTGCAATTGAAGAAGAATACTGCTGCCTTAGATAAGGAACTTGATGTCATAAAAGAAAAGCAGAAGCAATTGAATGTTCTTGAACGTCAATTGAATAAAGCAACCGAAGAAGCTGCAGCTGCTGAAGCTTTAGCCACTGAAGAAGCTCAAATTCCTGATGAAGAAAATCCTGAAGCTACAGAATAGTTCAATTCTAATTAATAGCATAACTTTAAAGCACCAGATTATTCTGGTGCTTTTTTTATAGAATTTAATGATTACCTAAATAGTATTTTTAATGTTTAAAAGAATCTATTAGAAATTTGTTAATTTTTTCTTATCT
>JALZUY010000128.1 GCA_023301395.1 Nonlabens sp. | reverse complement strand
GTTACTGTAATTTGCGCACTAGAGCAAATTGCAAAAAGAAACACACAGATAAATATGATTTGTTTCATGTTTTATTTAAGGATTTTCTTGTATTTATTTTCATCTTCTAGAACTTTTACAGCTTCTAGAATCTCAGGATTATATTTTAATTGATAATTATATAAACCATCTCGATAGAAATACCTTTTTACGATTTCATCAGTAAGAAGACTCATTATTTCAGCCTTTTTATCTTTGATGTCTTTCTTTTTTGCACCATTAATAGCAACTTGCATTGCTTTATAACTAGAACTGATATCATCGTCTAGTTCTTCTTTTTCGGCAGTTTTAAAGGCTTTTGCAAACGCAGACTCTGTTTCTGTATCAAAATCAAAACCTTTTTTCTCTATCCAACTTAAAAAATCATTAAAATCGTTTTCTGTAAATTGAAAAGCATTCATATCTGTTACTTGATGATCGTAATAGTACTCTGTTGCATAATCAAATATGGCATTTTCTTTAAGTAACGCTGTTGTGATAGGCGAGTAGGCAGCACTTGCTAACTCGATATCTGGTTGAACTCCACCACCATCATAAACGGTACGACCACTATTTACTGTTTTAAATGCTTTATAATCTTCTTTTTTAGTACGAACAGCATTTCCATCTTTATCACGGTTCCAGTAATCTAGCGCTTGAATACAACGGCCACTAGGTGTATAATATCTTGATATGGTAATCTTAACTTGCGTTCCGTAAGAAAGTGGCTTAGGACGTTGTACTAGACCTTTCCCAAAACTACGAGCACCTATCACAACACCACGATCATAATCTTGAATACTACCGCTTACAATTTCGCTGGCACTGGCACTACGACCATTGATAAGCACAGCAACAGGAATATCTGGATCATAAGCTGGTCTCTTAGTTAAATAGGTTTTGTTGTATTGTTCAATTACAGACTGTGTACTTGTAATCAATTTATCTTTTTCTATAAATAAATTAGATACAGCAACTGCTTCACTTAGCAATCCACCTGGATTACCTCTTAAATCGAGAATGATTTTAGTTGCTCCTTTTTCCTTGAGCGCGACAATAGCGGCTTTAGTTTCTCTAGAAGCTTTTGCATTAAATTTAGATAATACGACATAACCTATTTCTGGAGTAGCCATTTCATAAAACGGTACTGCATTTACCTCAACACCTTTACGAGTAAGTGTTGCTGTTTTTTCTTTTCCTTGTCTTTTATATACTACTTTAAGTTCAGTATCTGCTCCACCTTTTAAAAGGTCGCCAGCATTTTCTTTATAATCAGATAGTTTTATTCCATCAATTTCTATGATTTCATCGCCGGCTTTGAGCCCAGCTTTATCTGCGGGAAGGTCTTTCCAAGGCTCTACAATTATTACTTTATCACCTCTAGTACTTACTACAGCGCCTATTCCTGTATAAGCACCACGTCTATTGATAATAGACTTTTCAACCTCTTGTTCTGTCCAGTATTTAGTATAAGGATCTAGTTCTGAAAGCATTCCTTCAATGGCGTTATCCATTAAATCTGCAGGATTTGTTTCATCTACATAGTTCATATTGAGTTGTTTATACATTTCTGTAAAAATCTCAATCTGTTTTGCGATTTCAAAAAAGTCATTTTGAAAACTGGCTGTTGTAAAGAATATTGTAGCTCCTAGAATAGGAAGTAAAATTTGTCTTTTAATATTGATAGTACCTTTCATAGTGTATCGCTGTTGTGCACGAATTGCAATAAATATAGTATAAAAACGATAGATGACTCATTTTCTTGTCATTTACTGTTCATTGCTTTCAATTAAAGTGCCATTATTTTAAAGACTCTTGAAGAGTTTTGTTTAATTCAGTAATCAATTTCTTAACGAGTTTTTCCATAAACTCAAAATCGGGCATTTTAGGAGATTGAAAAATAAACATCATTTCTAAGTGTTTACCTTCATGACTCATCATTAAATCATGTTGATTTAAACGATATGCTTCACGGAATAATCTCTTTACTCGATTACGGTCTGGAGCTTTTTTAAAGAAACGTTTAGAGACACTCACACCTACTTTATGAGCCATTTCACCACTAGCAAATTTAAAAACACACCGCAACGGTCCTTTACGGATGGAATTACCATCTGTAAAAAGTTGCTCAATTGCTTTCTTGCTTTTGAGTTTAGTGTCTTTTCCTAGAGTGAAGCGCATGTGACAAAGATATGTTTTTAAGAGAATGAAGTGCTTTACTAATTAATAACAAAAAAAGCAGCCTTTTGAAAGACTGCTTTTTAAGATTTGGAATAGAACTAATTATCTATTCTTGTAATTGCCAGGTGTTATTTGTCTTATCAACATCGGCCATGTTATTTTTAGGATCTATTTCTACAGATCTAATCGAGCGCATGTTTACATCTTCTAATTCTATGTCATAAGTAGGATAAGCCCAAGCCCAATCATTTAAAATAGTCCAGTTATTAGGAACCATTTTTTCTCCGCGCATTTCTTCTAATGGAATGTAAAACCATTTCTCAGTTCCATCATTCATGGTTACTTTAATATCTAATGGCATTGGCATGAGTCCTTTTCGCGATAGCGAGACCATCGTTTTACCATCTATACTACTCATATCTTCAACCGCATAATCTATAACGTTAGTAGTCATGGTCCAGTCACGCAAGTACCATTCTAGATCAAAACCACTTACACGCTCAGCAACACGTTTAAAATCATTAGGCTCTGGATGCTTAAATTTCCAAGTGTTGAAGTATTCTTTAATCACCTCATCACGTTTTGCTTCTCCTATAACATAACCTAGTTGTGCTATGAAAGTAGCACCTTTATTATAAGCACTAGCGCCATAGGCACCATTGAATTCATAACGGTCTGCATGTGTAGATTGTGGTTGTTCTTTTCCTGAATTTGCAAGACCTAGATAACCTCTATAAGATCCACCGTTTGCAGTAGCCTCATTTTCTCCATTGATAAACGCCATTGCTTTATTTGAGATAAAGGTTGTAAAACCTTCATCCATCCACTCGTGTTTAGACTCATTAGTAGCAAGGATGTGGTTGAACCATGAGTGTGCAAACTCATGAGCAGTCACGCCCATAAGGCTTCCATAAGAACGCTCTCCAGTGATAAGAGTACACATCGCATATTCCATTCCACCATCGCCACCTTGTATAACGCTGTATTGCTTGTATGGATATTCACCTATGTTTTTGTTGAAATACTTCAACATCTCATTAGTCTTAGGTTGTAAATTCTTCCAGTTTTCTTTTATAGCCTCATTATCTTTATAGATGAAGTGAAGCTTTACTCCATTTGCTCCATCATAAATATCATGAATAAAATCTGGATCTGCGGCCCATGCAAAATCGTGCACCATAGGAGCTTTAAAATGCCAAGTTAACTTCCCGTTTTTCCCTTTTTCAGGACCAGAGTTTGCTTTATCATAACCATGTCCTATCTCTTTAGGATTCTGTAAATATCCAGTTCCACCTATAGTATAGTCTTTATCTAAAGTCAGTTTCACATCAAAATTTCCCCATACACCATGAAATTCACGGCCTACATAAGGACTTGTATTCCATCCTGTAATGTCAAACTCTGCCATTTTAGGAAACCACTGCGTCATAGAAAGCGCTACGCCTTCTTTATTATTACGACCACTTCTACGTACTTGTACCGGTACTTGCCCGTTAAAATCAAGTTTCAACGTTGTAGACTGTCCTGGAGCAAGAGACTTTGCTAGTTTTACTACTAGAATAGTTCCTTCTTCTTGAGGTTGTAAAGCAGTTCCATCTTGTGTTACATTAGACACGTGTAAGTAGCCTATTTCATTAGGTTCTAGTGCTGCGATACGAGATCCTACACGACGATCTGGATCTGCGATAGTACGAGAACGTACATCCATTTCACTACCTGGTTGAAAAGCATTGAAGAATAAATGATAGTAAACTCTATCTAGTGTTTCTGGAGAGTTGTTTGTATAAACTAAGGTCTGTTTTCCCGTGTATTGATAACGGTCCACATCCATGTCTACATTCATTTTATAGTCTACAGCTTGTTGCCAGTATCCATTTGCACTAGAGCTTTGATTTGCGACTATATCTTTAGAAGATCCACAACTTGCGAGAATAACCGCAGTTGTGAGAAGTAAAATGATTTTTTTCATTTGTTGATTCTTGTTGAGTAATTAGGTTATAAATATACCGCTTTCGTCTCGTTCTTCAACGGGATAAGCTTCATTCGTATCACGCTTTCGCGAAAGCGAATTACAAAAGAAAACGTAAAAAGAAAAGCCTGTACAAAAGAGGACAGGCTTTTCAACAATATTAAAAGAGTAAAACTTACATCTTAGACGCCATAATTAAGGCGTTATACAAGTTTGCCATTTTTCCAGAAACGGTAATGTCTTTGAATGGTTTAGTGTCTGCGCCACCACCTAAATTCACTCGTGCAGCAGTACTTAAACCACTATCCATAATGATGTGTTTTACTTGACTTGCAGATAATTTAGGGAACTGGGAACGGATCATAGCCGCAACACCAGCCACTGCTGGAGAAGCCATAGAAGTACCACTAATACTAGAATATTCATTTAATGGGAACGTAGAGTAGATTTGTACTCCAGGACCAAAAACATCTACAGATGCTTTACCGTAGTTTGAAAAATTAGCGACTAAGTCTGCACCATAAGATGGAGCAAGTGCACCTACTGTAAGGAAATTATCAGAAATTTCAGGACCTGCAAGCTCTTGATCTTGAGGATAAACTTGAGTGAAATCAGTATCTGTTCCTTCATTACCTGCTGCGTTTACAAAAAGAACATCTTTACTTTCTGCATATTTAATAGCTTCCCAAACCCATTCAGGATTTGAAGAATGGTATTTACCAAAACTACCATTAATCACTTTTGCACCATTGTCTGCTGCATATCTTATTGCCATGGCAATATCTTTATCATATTCATCACCTTCAGAAACAGCGCGTAATACCATGATTTTAACATTGTTTGCAACGCCATTTGCACCTAGACCGTTATCACGCTCTGCAGCGATAATACCAGCAACGTGAGTACCGTGCAATGCATCTTTCTTTTCTGGATCTGGACCACTATATTCATTGTTACCATAGGCTACATTAGGTTCCCATACATATGGGCTATTACCAGGCATAGCATCTTCACGATAATTTGTTTTTAACTTTGCGCCGTTTAAGAGGTTAGTCGAGTCTGTAATATAACCACCTAGAACTTCTTTTGCTTGTGCAACAGATTCAAGTCCTTGGCCAAAGAAGAAACTTAAAGTACCTTTTGCATTAACAACAGCTTCATCTTCTGTACTAATTGCAGCAACTTCTTCAGGTGTATAATCTGATTTACCTAAATGAGCAGTTACTACTTTATCTGCTTCAACGATTTGTTGTAAAATTTGCTCGTAACGTTCTTTACTTTGAGATGCCGTTGCAAGTTTACCATCATACTCTTTTTGAGCTTTTGCAACGATAGCAGCTGGCAATTGAGCTTGATCTCTTACTATACGCTCATATTCAAGATTCTCAGCAACGATGTCACCTAGGAAATTCCATCCGTGGACGTCATCTATATATCCATTTTTATCGTCATCAATACCATTTCCAGCGATTTCACCTGGATTGGTCCATATCACACCATCAAGATCTTCATGCTCTACATCAATCCCAGAGTCTATAACAGCAACTATAGTAGTTGTTCCCATACGGCCTTTAATAATTTCAGTATAAGCTTTGTTGACACTCATTCCTGGGATAGTATCTGTTTGTAAATCTAGATCTTTCCAGTTTTTTGCCTCAACATCAGATAGTTTTGTAGTTTTAATAGGTGTTGAGTCTATGTTTTCAATAGGTGGAGAAACAATTGTGAATCCACTACCACAACTAGCTAACATTCCTGCAGCTGCTACGGTTAAAAATGATTTTTTAATTAAGGAGTAATTCATGATTTTTAGTTAAATAAGTCTTTAAAAGTAAGGGATTTATCGAGACGAACACCTTTTTCAGTGTGTTTCAGTGTTATTATTTCATTATTGGGATCGTGTTCTAAGATGAGGTAATAACCATTAGTAGCTGCCTCATCAAGAAATTTTGATTTTTCATCAAGTGTTAAGAGTGGCCTTGTATCATATCCCATTACATAAGGAATAGGTAAATGACCAGCAGTAGGCAAGAGATCTGCCATAAATACAAAGGTCTTATCACCTAGTTTTATATGCGGTATCATCATTTTCTCAGTATGACCATCTACAAAAAGGATATCAAAATCCATCTCGTTTTTAACCTCAAAGGAACTGTTTTGAGATATAAAATTAAGCTGACCGCTTTCTTGAATGGGTTTGATATTTTCAGTTAGGAAAGATGCTTTTTCACGAGCATTAGGTTCTACTGCCCATTTCCAGTGCTCAGAGTTAGTCCAAATTTTTGCTCTTTCAAACGCAGGTTCATAAAAGTCGTTACCTTTCTTTTCTATCACGCCACCACAATGGTCAAAGTGTAAGTGTGTTAAAAATACGTCTGTAATATCATTGCGAGAAAAACCAGCTTTTTTAAGAGAACTATCTAAATTATGAACGTGATCCATAAAATAGTAACCAAAGAATTTATCAGATTGCTTATTTCCCATACCAGTATCAATGAGTGTTAAGCGATCTCCATTTTCAACAAGTAGACAGCGAGCAGCCATGTCGATCATGTTATTTGAGTCGGCTGGATTTGTACGTTGCCACAATGATTTAGGAACAACGCCAAACATAGCGCCACCATCTAATTTAAAGTTACCAGATTCTATAGGGTGAATTTTCATAGTTCTTGCAAAATACAAAATCGCCTACAGTACTTAAAATAGGTTTAAGAAATTTTAAGGCTTTTCAACCGTTACTAGTGCTTCTTTATGAACGATTTTTCTCAATCTATTTCCAAAATCAATCAACTTCTTAATTTCCTTGACACCAGCAATACGTTGAGATCTGAAAATAAGTAATGATGTACCGTCAGACTCCACGTGGTAATATGAATTGCTTTCAAAAAACATAACTAGATCATCATTAAAATAGTCTTGTACCATTCTAGGTTCATCACCTAATAAGTAAAAACGCTTAGAAAAATCAGAATGGTTGTCTATGGGAATATCGTCATAACCGGCGATAGCATAAACTTTTTCTAAGAAACCTTCTCTGTCTAATGTGAATTCTGGGATATTGTGGTTGAGCTTTATATGAAGCATTGTGGTACGCACATCTTCTTTGGCGATAAATTCACCTTCGGAATAATGAATGTCAAATACTGAAAAGGAATCATCTTTATTAAAGAGTCTGTTATATACTTTTTCAATTTTCTTAGTCTTGAAGAATCTGAAATCGTCTAGTACTTCAGTATTTTCCTTAACGTCTGCTTCATAGTTGAGGCTGTAATCTATAGCAATTTCTTTTAGAGTAGACTGCCTTTTAGTAAGATTGCCTGTAAGAAATGGAATTCCAGGAATCAATCTTCTTAATGCAAATGGATGTCCTGACTCAGTACCATGATGATCGAGACCTATTAATTCTAGGTGTCCACCTCTTTTATGAAATACCTCTTGATAAGCACTTAAGTTTTCCATCACTGTATGATCTACAAATTCACAAAAAGATAAGTCAACCACTACATCTTCAGTCTCAGGAATGGCGTTTAATTTTTCTTTGAGTTTATAGAAATTTAAAAAAGTACAAAAGTGTTTTACATTAATATAATAATGCTGGTCACCTCTTTTTTCTTTAAACATCAATACGTTTGGCTTGCGCCAGTTTTTAATAAAAAGCTCCAAGTTTTTATTTAAGATAACATGGATTAAAAATGTCATCAATACACCTGCGATAATACCAGATATCAATCCTATAAATAGAGTGACTAATAATGTTGTAAAGAATATAATAAGCTGCTCTTTCCCAATCTTGAAAATCTTTGCTACGTTACTAGGAGAAGCGAGTTTATAACCAGTATATACTAAAATCGCCATAAGTGCCGGCAATGGAATGCGAGTCAATTGTGTGCTAAAAAGCAATATGAATATGACTAAGAAAGTTGCGTGAGCAAAATTAGAAGATCGGTTAGTACCACCATTATTCACATTTACTGAACTACGTGCAATAACAGTAACCACGTTCAAACCACCTAAAAAACCACTTCCTATGGTTGCAAGCCCAAGTGCTTTTAGATCTCGATTTACATTTGATCTTCTTTTTTCGGGATCTAATTGATCTACTGCTTT
>JALZUY010000127.1 GCA_023301395.1 Nonlabens sp. | reverse complement strand
CATATTCAAATTTCAAGAAAACCCTAGACAGCATAACAGATTCCAGACTTTCAAAACTTGAAAAAACGGCCAAAACTTATAAATTTGACAAAGAATTTTTATGCCATGCTGAGCAAGTAATTCATTTCTCAACTTGGGCAAAAATGGAGCGTTACCCTTTTGTTCATTATGGAAAAAATGATTTTTTAAAAAGTAAAGAATTACCTGATAGTTTTTATTCCTATCGCAGTGAATTTAAGATTGATCAACAATCGCTTCTTAACAACATCCCTTATCGACCTTATGTAAATTCTCTTATTTCTAATCTTGCTTTTAAGAGTCTATCAAATGAACTAGGCGCTGGAGTTCTAGTAGATAGAAGAAGTTTTAAGTATTTTAAAGAAAGGTTAAGAATCATAGATAGTTTATTCAATCCAGGAGTTGTTCAAGATGCATTTGCTACAAATGATACGCAGTTATTTATAATGAATCGTAAAAATGCTAATGAGATAAACGATCTCGTTGATATTTTTCTTGAAATGACAGATAATCCAGAATTAGAGGAACAAATTACCTCAATGGCTTCTACTTACATTAAACTGGATCCAGGAAATGAAATGCCCGATATTAAAATTCAAAATACCGAAAAGCAAAGTATCGCACTATCTAATCGTGTTACAAAACTGAGCGTCTTATTCTTCTGGTCAGATGATGAACGTGAATATGCTATAAGAGTTCACGATAAAATAAAAGAACTACGTATTAAATATCCGGAAATTGATTTTATAGGTATAAACCTTGACAACTCTGAAGGTCAACAATGGGAAAATGCATATGAACGCTATGATTTTAATCCAGCAATGGAATATCAAATACTGAATACCTCTCCAGTAACCGCTCAACTTGCATTACGTAACAATAATCGCAGTATGGTCATTGATAAAAACCTTACCATTATAGACCCTAGTATTAACTTATTTCATTATCAAATAGAGACTACATTATTAGGCTATATCAACAGATAACTGTTAAGTTAAATAAATTCAAAAAAAAAGGCTCGCAATGCGAGCCTTTTTTTTGAATTTAAAATAGGAGTTTAATTCCCTTTACTATAATCGGCGAGGAATTTTGCAAGACCTATATCTGTTAATGGATGTTTTAATAACCCTTCAATAGAAGAAAGAGGTCCAGTCATAACGTCTGCTCCTAATTTTGCGCAATCTATAATATGCATAGTATGTCTTACAGATGCTGCAAGAATTTCTGTATCAAAACCATAATTATCATAAATCATTCTTATCTCAGCAATTAAATTTAATCCATCAGTACTGATATCATCAAGTCTACCTATAAATGGAGAAACATAAGTTGCGCCAGCTTTGGCAGCTAATAAAGCTTGCCCTGCGCTAAAAACGAGAGTGACATTTGTTTTAATTCCTTTATCACTAAAGTATTTACATGCTCTTACTCCATCTTTAATCATGGGTAATTTCACAACTATTTGATCATTCATTGCAGCAAGAACTTCTCCTTCACGTACCATTCCTTCATAGTCGGTTGAAATAACCTCAGCACTAACATGGCCATCAACTAGATCACAAATTTTCTTGTAGTGATTTATAATATTATCAGCTCCTGTAATTCCTTCCTTAGCCATAAGAGATGGATTAGTGGTAACTCCATCAAGAATCCCCATGGATTGGGCTTCGGCAATTTGATCCAGATTTGCAGTGTCAATAAAAAATTTCATAGGAATAGTATATGTTAATATGTATGTTGATGTATTCTACATACAAATGTCGGAAATGTATGGTCTAAATTTGTAATCTTGTATTCTTAAGATATTAAATGTTTTTAACATCAAACTATATAAAATGATCTGGTCTAAAATCAAAAGCCTTTCTATTTTGTCATTACTTCTTATCGCAGCGAGTTGTGGCCCTATTAATACAAATTTAAATCTACAAGAAGAAACGGAAGACCCATCTGTTCCTCCTGGAACAGTTAAACTTACAGAAACTCTTTATATAGATCGTGTTCCTGTGACGAACATGATGTATGGTGAATTTCTAGATCATCTTGAGAAATACTGGTCCCTTAAAAAGCATGAAGAAATGAAAACCTATGCAAACTATGGTCTTGATGCCGATACGGTATTTGCTCCATATAACGGAAGCACTAGGCTATTAATGAGCGCTCAAGTAGATCCATATCTTTTTGTACAACCTAAACTAGATGTAAATAATTACATGAGCCATTCATATTATCAATGGCATCCTGTGGTGCATGCATCTCAAGAACAAGCAGCCTTATTTTGCAAATGGCGTACAGATATGGTAAATGCTGTATACGGAATACGCAGTAGAAAGGAAGGCCAGCGTTCTAATTATCCTGCAAAAGTAAATTACAGATTACCTTCTGAAAACGAAATGAAAGGTGCGCAAAACCTACTAGATAAAAAACTACAATTACTTACTTACCAAGATGACATATATAGCTACTATGGAGATTTCTTTAAGTTCAAACGCATACAGGATGAAACACACATGGCTGTATTTGAAATGAAAGAACTATCTAAAAATGGAGCCTATTTCCCACTTTACAAAGCGCTTTCTTATTATGAAGCTGATGAGTTGAATACGGGTTTCCGTTGTATTTGTGAGGTGACTCCTTAAATTTATAATTTTGCTTTCTGAAATTATTTTGGAATATAGATTTCTTGTTTTAAATAGTTTAGTGTTAGCTTTGTAGGAATCGGAACATAATTTTATCTACTTGAGAATTTCTAACTTAAAGAATCTATTCATTTTCTGTTTTCTGTTAATTACTATGTTCTCACATGGTCAATCTAGCTTTAACAAACAAGTTGAATTAGTTCAAGAATTAGTAGCTCAATCACACTTTAAATCAAAACCTATCAATGATGAAATGAGCGAGGCCATTTACTCACTCATTTGGGAAGATTTAAATAAGACAAAATCTTACTGGACCATTGAAGAGGAGCAGTCCTTAGAAACTTATAAAAAAAAGCTTGATGATGCTATTCAAGGCAAGGATTTTGATTTTATAGAAGTGTTATCAAATAAGTACAAAAGCTACTTAGGTTCTCGTATTAACTTTTTAGAATCGCAAAAAAAAAGCTCGCAAGATTATAGTGGTAAGGAAAAGATACCAACTATAGATAGAAATAATAGAATTGCGCCGCAAAACACTAAGGAATTACTGGATCGTTGGTCAACATCACTGAGAGTAAATATTCTTATTTCTATAGCTCGCAATACAGATAATCTAACGACAACCTTAGAAAATTTTAAAGAACTAGAAAAAACAACAAGAGAACGTATTATTGAAGAAGAGCTATGTAGTCTCAAAGAATTATTAGAAAGTAAAAAGTATCGCAAACGAATTGAGCATAGTTTTCTCAACGCATTCCTTCATTACCATGATCCACATTCTTCATTTTTTAACCAAGATGAAAAATTTAATTTTGAAAAATCCATTGCCGTTGACCAGGAGAGTTATGGGATAACAGTTTCAAAAAATGATAACAATGAGTTCTATATCACTCATATTGTTCCAGGAAGTCCTGCATTTAAGAATATAAATATAGAAGTAAAGGACATCATTAAATCACTAAATACAGAGTCTGGAAAGGAATCTATGATTTGTAAAAACAGTAGGCAAATAAATGCTTTTCTAACAAGTCCACAACATAAGGAAATAACTATTCAACTGCGTAAAAGAAATGGAACTGCATTAAATATTTCCCTAAAAAAAGCTCTACTCGCAGTAGAGGACAATGCAGTAAGAGCGTTTATTATAGGTGAAAATCAAAAGGCTGGATATATAAGAATACCTAGCTTTTATACAGATTTAGAATCACCTTATGGGTTAGGCCTTGCAGATGATCTTGCCAAAGAAATATACAAACTGAAAAAGGAAAATATATCAGGCCTTATATTAGATTTAAGAAATAATGGTGGTGGCTCACTTAAAGAAGCTATTGAAATGATAGGTATGTTTATCAATAGAGGACCTGTGACCATACTTAGTGAGAGAAACAAAGAACCATTTACAGTAAAAGATTTTAATAGAGGCTCATCTTACACAGATCCACTCATCATTCTAGTTAACGGTTACAGCGCATCAGCATCAGAGTTGTTTGCGGCTACAATGCAAGATTATCAACGTGCTATTATAATAGGCTCTTCTACATACGGAAAATCAACCATGCAGACCATTGAAGATTTAAGTACCGAAACGAAACTAGGAGCTGTAAAATTAACAAGTGGAGCATTCTATAGAGTAAACGGTACTACACATCAAGGTTATGGAGTTCAACCCGATGTAACCTTACCTTTTCTAGGAGCTGGATTACAGTCTAAAGAAGCTGATGAAGATTATTTTCTAAATATAGGAACCGTAACACCTAAACTAACATTCCTTAAAAACACATCAACTGATATACCAAGCCTTAGAAACAAAAGTAAAACCCGATTAGATCAGAATGAATTGTGGAATTCTATAGAAAGTGATGATAAAAAGCTCACTACTCTATTTACAAATTATCTTGATGGATACACACTTGATTTTAAAAGTATCTATTCCTTTACTACAGAATCTGAAGAGCTCATTTTAAAGATGATGAATGTGAAAAAGGAGCCGCTTTTTGAAGTTACAAACACGTCATCAGTTAAAGAGCTACTTAATTACAACGCTGCAGATAAAGAAATAAATACAGAAATAGTTAATG
>JALZUY010000126.1 GCA_023301395.1 Nonlabens sp. | reverse complement strand
GTTGCATAAGCAACTGATTTACGGGCGCCTACCGCATCTTTCACGGTAAAGAAGCGCATTAAAATGTGCGGCAAACCCATAATCCCGAATGTCATCGTCAACCCAACAGTCAGGACATTTAGAGGATCGTTTTTTAGCCAACCTCCGGGCTGCATAATAGCTGCGCCGTTAATATGTATTTCGGTGCTTGCCTCGAGTAGTTTTCCTGCATCAAACCCGTATCGGGACATCAATACAAATGTGATGAAACCGCCGCCTCCCAAAAGCAAAACAGCTTTAATCATCTGCACCCAAGTTGTCGCTAGCATACCCCCAAATGTCACATAGAGAACCATTAGGACGGAAACAGTAATGATTGCGTAACTGTAATCTATTCCGAATAAAAGTTGGATTAGCTTGCCTGCCCCCACCATTTGACCAATCAAATAAAACAGGATGACGGTAATAGAACATAACGCCATTAAAATACGGACGGAGTTACCTTGCAATCGATAAGATATTACATCGACAAATGTAAACTTACCAAGGTTTCTGAATCTCTCTGCAATGACCATTAGCATAATGGCCCAACCGATAATAATTGCAAAACTCAATATATATGCATCATATCCGACGAAATACATTAAACCCGTAATGCCCAGCAATGTAGCGGCAGACATGAAATCTCCCGCTATTGCAAAGGCATTTTGCAAAGGTGATATACCGCCCGAAGCCGTATAAAACGCCTCACGACTTTTTGTTCGTCGTGCCGCCCACCAAGTGATCGCCAGCGTAGACAAAACGAACATCAGAAAAATGGCGATAGCAATAACGTTGACGCCTTGCTTAGTGACATCACCACTGTTTGTATCGGCATATGCGAATTGGGCCGTTAGCATCGACACGACTGGGAGGATTAGGAGTCTGAATAATTTTTTCATGGTTATGCTTTTCCCTCAATATCGCGTTTGACTTGAGCAATTAGAGGGTCGAGATAATTGTTAGCCCACCAAACGTAGAAGGCTGCAGCGAGGGCTCCAAAAAATATAACGAATATAGAATATGCAACGACAACTGTAATCACGCCATCATCCCGTAATGTCGTTCCACCAAGATTGGCGCCAAATGACATCAAATAGAGATTCACAAGAAGGACAATCACAAGCACCGAACTCATCCCCCATATCATTTTAGCCCGTCGATTAACGAGTTTTCGATAAGACGGTAATTTCCCAATTCGGTTCGCATCCATGACAATTATTTTCTATATTAAATTTTATTGAGTAATGACTTTGACCAAAGTGAAAAAACCAACTTCACAAATTTTAATGCGAAATTGGTATCAAGGTTTAAAACAGTTCAAAGAATTTTTAATTATAAGATAGTTTTTGAATGTTCCTGCGAAATAATATCCCAGAAACATTCTAAATTACTCAAAATAAACTTGAGTGTTTTATCAATACCTTATCAACTCAGAGTTAATCGAAGTTCCACTGAATTGTGGCTCCATATGTAGCAGGGTCTGCGAGAGTCCCAATCTGACCAGGTCCAATCACATATACATGTTGAAAATATCTCTCATCCGTCAGGTTTTTACCCCAGAGTTGAAATTCCCAATCTTCCTCAGGCGTAATCCAGCTTACTGACGCATTGAATAGGTCGTACGCCCCTTCAATCGTATCATTATCAACAAAGTCAGCTCTGCGCTCTGAGGAATACTGATAGCTCCCATTTAATAATAAGCTGCCTTTATCGCCGAGAGGTTGTTCATACTGGGCGTCCAAGGAAACCTTATGACGTGGAGCCCGATTTAACTCTTCCTGAATAACGAAGTCTTGCCCCGGGTCGTCCGTGAAGAACTCCCTGAAGTTGATGTTAGCCTCAGTATCAAGGAATGCATAAGTACCGCTTAGCGTTAGATTTTCCGTCAAGAGCCAGTCAAACTCACCTTCAAACCCATAAACATCGGCATCGCCTGCATTGATCGTACTAAAAAATCCAAATGATGTCGGGTCGAGAGTAAATCCATCTGCGGCATCAGCATCCGCAATTAAGCTAGGACCAAATCTTTGAAGTTGCAGGTCTTGATAATCCAAATAGAAAGCCGCAGCATTAAGCCTCACAGTATTCTCAAAAAACTGCCCTTTAAAACCAACTTCGTAACTATTTGCCGTTTCAGGATCGATACCGATCTCTGTCGCTGCAGTCTCATTCGGCGGAGCGGCGCCAAAACCACCAGCCTTATACCCCCGAGAATAACCACCATAAATCAAAAGGTCATCGGTTGGCGTCCAGTTCAGCGAAATTTTCGGTGAAAAATCAGTGAAACTTTCTGAGGCCTCAATGCCTGCCCCAGTATCGATGTTCCCAAAACTCTCGTTAATTATGAACCCAGGGAGCCCTGGGGTAGTTGGGTCTTCACCAGAGGCAAAACCAGATGAAACAATTGTTTTATCATCATGGGTAAGACGGGCACCGGCCGTTAATGATAAGGTATCTGTGAACTGCCAGTTAGCATGAAAAAACCCGGCGATACTATTCGTTTCATTTATTTGACGATATCCACCAATTGCATCATCTGGATCGCCAGCGGGCCTCACCGGTGAACGATCATCAACTCCGGTGCCAAAGAAGTTTACGAACCGGAAAAATTCAGACCGGTCAGTTTGTTCATTCAAATAAAACAGCCCAGCTAGAAGGTCTATATTATCAGTTATATTGTGTGAATACTGAAACTCTTGCGTGAATGCGTCCGTACCATCCAAGATATCATCAACAACATTTACTTCAGGAACACCCGCTGAATCAAATTCCCAATCCGCGCGTGTTTCATAATAACCAGTGATCGACTTGATACGCCCACCATTCTCTAACTGATGATCAATCTTCAAACTAAAGATATCTGCGGAACGATCAGAAAACCCTTCTTGGGGGTTTGTAGATATCCTGTCCTCGATGGAACCACCGGCACCGTCAAAGAATGGACGCACCCCAGCCGTTCCCAATGGAATACGTCCATTATCACCGCCTTCCTCATCCGAAATACCGGCTGTTAGCGTAACTTCTGTGCTATCAGTGGGAGCCCAAAGAAGCTGCGCTCTAAAGCTCTCAGAATCGAAGTCCTTTGTATCATTCCCGGTAAGAATATTTGTTTGAACGCCATCCCGACTACGCGTCGCAAATGATATTTTTGCCGCGACGTCTGGCAAAATAGGACCCGTAACATAACCTCCGAGTTCTTGTTGACTAAATCGCCCAATTGTAGCCCTGGCCTTGGCCTTTACACCGTCTAATGAAGGCTTTGTTGAGGTGATATTGATCGCACCCCCAATCGCATTTCTTCCAAATTGTGTGCCTTGTGGGCCACGTAGCACCTCGATTTGCTCTACATCAAAAAACTCAAAAGCAGAGTTGGAAACACGACCAAAGTAAATATCGTCCAGAAAAACGGCAACAGAGTTTTCGGTACCAGCTCCATCATCATTCGATGAAATGCCCCGCAAACTAAATATAGACTGACCTGCACCAAAAGGCGCAAATGTGAAACCCGGGACGTTTACTGAAAGCTCCAGCGGATTTGATATTCCTGCCCTGTCTAGCGTCTCTCCGTTTACGGCCGTTACCGCAATCGCTACATCCTGTAGGTTGGAAGATTTTCGCTCCGCAGTCACAATAATTTCGTCTAATTGACGCCTCTCATTTGCAGCAGCGTCTTGCGCTAAAGATGATAGCGGGGTCCCACTAATCATCGCAATAGTACAAGATCCCATCAAAAGACTTTTGATGGATTTATGATTTATTCTAAGAGTGTAGTTCATTCTAATATCCCCTTTTAAATATAGAAATTCTTTTACCGACTGGACGGTCAATTTTACTACGCGTGTCGGCCCTTGTAGAAAAAATTCTTTCAACTCTCATCTTATTCACCCGTGTCGTTGCGGTTCGACAAAGCCAATTCTATGGCGAGGCCTATGGATAAGAGTTTCTCATCATCACCTGCAAGCGCATCAAGTTCCATCCCAATAGGTAGTCCCTCATCAGACGGACTTATGGGTATTGAAATTCCTGGCAAACCAGCATTACTACCTGCATCAGTATTTTGGATATAGGTTGCGAAGGTGTCTTTGAGCTCACCATTGACGGTTACGCCCTCTAGGATACCTTCTATATTTCGTGCTGTAATGGGTGATGTCGGAAAAATAATTGCATCGAGAGTGTGGTCTTTAAAGTATGAATTATAAACCTCGATCAATGCCGGACGGTACTCATTTATCGCGGCTAAATACTCATCTTCGTTTATTGCGCCACCAAAAACAGCTTCCATAACGGTCTTAACATCTGGACTTCGAACGCCCTTAAGTAGGGCCTCAATCGTGACACCCGTTTTCTCCTCAATAAGGTATTCAGGTAAAACTTTTGATGTTTCGTATAAAACAACTGGAAAACCAACCTTAGCATTTAAGTCCACAAGATCGGAGAGGTCAGCATAAACAAGTTCAACACCTAAACCTTCCAATGCCTTCAAGTATAATTTCGCTTGCTTTGCGACCTCAGGATCCAAATTTTCGTAAAATGGATTAAGCGGCACACCTAGGCGAAGCTTTGAAAGGTCAAATGCGGGAACTTCGCTGCTCTGTCCCACCGCAATAGAGTCTAACAATACAACATCCTCAACCGTCTTAGCTAAAAAACCTATGGTATCGCGAGTTGGCGAAATAAGAGACACTCCATCACTGGCATACCGGCCTACCGTAGGCCTAAAGCCAACAATCCCGCAAAGTGCAGCAGGCAAGCGAACAGAAGCCCCTGTGTCAGTTCCAAGAGCAGCGCTCACTAGACCCGCGCCCACCGCTGAGGCAGAGCCGCCGCTACTGCCCCCTGGAGTCTTTGAGGGATCTACAGGATTTCGCACAGCTCCAAATTCAAAGTTATTGCTGGTCACACCATAAGCAAGTTCATGCATGCCAGTTTTACCGAGAACGACTGCACCTGCCGCCTCCAACCGGACTACAACTGAGGAAGATTTTTCGGGAACGAAATCTCTCAAGGCATAGGTGCCGACAGCATTCGGCATTCCAGCCACATGGATATTATCTTTAACCGCAATGACCACTCCCCTTAGAGGCAGGTCATCCTCAAGATGAGCATCAACCTCTTCGGCTTTTTTTAGGGCACGGCTGGAATCAACATGAACAAAGGCATTCAAATGCTCGTTTTCATCAACAGCCTTGAGCGAATTCTGGACATTCTGAACTGACATGCTCGATGTAGCTTTAGGGGCTTCTTCCACAATAATTTCCTCCCTCCCTTGCTCACAAGCCCCCAGTAGTAAGGAGGACATTATGAGTAACTGCGCGCACTCACGAGAAACTGCTCTACCCTTGGTATGAGGCAGTGCGTTTTTTGACATTCCCACGAAGATACTCCGCTTATTATATTTAAGGCTCGATACTACACTTGAGAACTATTGAAAAGGATTTAATTGATTTGGAAACCATTTATTTGGAATATGTTGCTAATTTAACACAACCTAAGGATACTCCGCACTCTGCACAGAGAAATCAATCAAAAGAAGAAAGGTTTATGGGTGGAATTGCGCTTCAAGCGCATCAGTGATTCTAGAAATCGCCGTTTCGGCGCATCAATATTCTAGAAGATAATTTCGGCCAGATTCGGAGATGTCTCTTTGAAGCTTACAACGAAGGAAGCGTAGATGCGTTGACCTTCATCAACTTTCTTCAACCCATCAGCCGTCAGCAATATTCTAATCTGTCGCCTATCAGAAGGGTGAGGTTTACGATGGACGTAGTTATCACTTACTAATCTATCGATTAGCTTAGTGGCTGTTGGTAAATTCATACCCAATCTATCCGCAAGGCGTGTCGTTGTTTGATCTGTTGTACCGGCTAAAATGTGCAACATAAAAAAGGACTCAGGAGCTAGTCCAATAGATTTGAGGTCCGTGTTTAGTTCCGACGTGAATTTTTTGTAGCCGCTTATAAAAGCTATAGCATTTTGTACGTGAGAAAAGTTGCTTTTACTCATTGATAGCTCGTTTTACGTTTCCATAAATTTCAAGAAACCCCTTACCACGAGGCATTTCTTACTGGTTTATATCTTTGTTACCGACTATCATAACAGAATAGGAATATGAAGCGAGGTTTTGGTTCAATGCGCACCGATGCATTTCGGATAGGATGTATTATCCCCGCAAGCGGGGCAGCAGGAATCTATGGACCGTCCTGTAAAGCTAGCCTTGAACTTGCTCAAGGTGAAATTAACTCCCAAGGCGGCATAAATGGCCGTAATGTAGAATTGGTGTTTTTTGATGGGTCCCGCGCTGCGGCAGATGTCGCAAGGGACGTGAATGGTATGCTCGATAGCAATCTTTTAGATTCACTCATTGGCATGCATAATTCAGATATTAAAAAAGCCGTCGCTACCGTAAATAATGGCCGAGTTTTATATATTTATACGCCAACCTATGAAGGCGGAGCACCCTCGCCTGGAATGTTGGCAATTGGCGAAACACCAAGCCAGCAGCTAGATCCATCTATCAAATGGCTCGCTGCAAATGCTTCCGTAAAAAAATGGTACTTCTTAGGCAATGATTATACCTGGCCACGGCACCTCAAGAGCTATCTAGACACAAACGCCAAGCGATTAGATATTGAAATTGTCGGGGCTCAATTTGTCGAAGATGAATGCGCAGATTTCGCAGAGTACATAACAGCCATAGAAGAAATTCGTCCTGATGCTGTATTCTTCGCCTTGGTCGGAGGAGACTCTGTTCGATTTAACCGAGAGTTTGGCGAATCCGATGGCACTGAAGGGATTGTTCGGTTCGGGCCCCTTATTGAAGAAAATACACTTTTAGGAATTGGCGAGAATAATTCGAAAGATCTATATACAGCCAGTGGCTATTTTCCATCACTGACCAGTGAAGACAATTTAGCCTTCAAGAGGAGATACATGCAAAAAACGGGTATTGATGCCCCTGAAATCAATGTGCTTGGAGCGTATTGTTATAATGGACTCAATCTTCTGTCTGACGTCAGTAAAAAATTTCCAGATGCAGAACCATCACAACTATCCGAACTCATAGATGGTATGAGTTTCAAAGCTATCCAAGGCGATTTTGAAATGCGGAATGGAAATGCTTTGCATCGAATATATTTTGCCAAAGCAAAAGGTATAGAATTCCAAGTCATCGATATATTTTCTCACATAACTCAAGCCTAGTCACGCATGGCATCAAAGCCGTGAGCCGGATCAATTATTTTAAAACACACTCAATTTCTTATATTTAAGAAATAAAAAGCGGCAACCTCATCGGAGGTTCACCTGAAAAGTGAGCCCTACCTAATGTTGATCAAATGAGATGATGATTTCATCCGT